>JBJKRV010000549.1:0-4006 GCA_046704465.1 Opitutaceae bacterium
CCTTCAATCTCCTTGGGTCTTCCGAGCATGGCCGAAGGAGGTACGAATGAAAGTAACCCGGCCCGGAGCGCGAACAAAATATTCCGCTCCCGCCGCCCGCCTATCCGTTCGAACCCGGGGTTCCACCGCCCGGAATGATCAGAAGTTCTCGTTCCGCGACGCCGGTTGTCATGCAAACCGCTTCGGCGAAATCGCTTCTGCGCCGCCGTGAATTCACCCGGAGGCCGTTGTGGCCGGGAGGATGAGCTTCACCTGCATGCGCGCGAGGCGCTCGTAGAGGTGCCATTCGCGCCGGATGGGCCACCAGTTGTAGAGGTAGATCTCCATGGGCCGCCACATCGCCACCCAGCCGCCGATGGTCAGGCTCTCGCTGATCACGTCCGCCACGGTTCCCAGCCGGAGGCGGGCGATGATGCTGCCCAGCGTCAGGGTCACGGCCAGGCAGGCCACCCCGATCGCCAGGCTCAGCCGGCCGCGGCGCATCAGCTGGTGAAACTCCCGGTCCTTCTGCTGGGCCCGGCCGGCGAAGTAGTGGCGCACCGCTGCTTCGGCGCCGGTCGCCCGCTCGTTCGGCGGCGCCGTGCTGACGTGGATCACGAGCTCGAATTCCGGCCGGCCGGGGAACTCCCGCGCCCAGCTGACGATGAATTCCTCCGCGGCCGCGTCCAGGTCGCGGGTCACGAACGGCGACGGATCCATCGAGTTGAACATCTGCACCAGTTCCCGCAGGCGCAGTTCGATGACTCCGATTTGGCCGTTCCGGTGGGCCATGGTGCCCCTTTCCTGGCTGGTCGCCGGCGGCGCCGATCACCGGCTGCCGACCGTGCGCAACTGTTCCTCGATCGCGCCCACCAGCCGCGAATAGAACGTGTCGATCCGTTCCCCTTTGACGTTGAGGCCGGCCGCGCAGGCGTGACCGCCGCCGCCGAACCGGCCGGCGACGAGGTCGAGCCGGTAGGCCGGATCCTTCGCCCGCAGGCTCGCCTTCACGCCGTCCGCCTGCTCTTCGAGCAACACGCCGACGTCCACACCGTCGATCGCGCGGGTGTAGTCGACCATCCCCTCAGTGTCCTCCGGCGAAGAACCCGTGGCGGCAAAACTCCCGGCCGGCAGGAGGCCCACGCAAATCCGGCCGCCGGCCTCCATTCGAAACGACGCCAGGAAACGCTGCAGCAACTTGAGCTTGCCGTACGTCTCGTGCTCGTAGAGTTCGAACCCGGCCCGGGCGGGATCGGCCCCGCGGGCCAACAGCTCCGCCGCCAGCAGGAAGCAGCGGCGCGTCGTCGAGGGAAACCGGAACTGGCCCGTGTCCGTGAGGATGCCGGCATACAGGCCCTGGGCCGCCCCGGCATCGACCGGCAGACCATTGTCCAGGAGCAGACCGGCCAGGATCTCGGCGGTGGCCGCCGAGGCGGCATCGACGAAGTTGTGCTCGGCGAATCCACCGCCCGAAAGGTGATGGTCGATGTTGCCAAACGGCGCCGGGAACCACGTCTTCAGTTGCCGACCGGGGCGCTCCACGTCGGCGCAATCTACAAAGAGTGCCAGGTGCCCGTCCGGAGAGAAGGCGCCCGGCTGCCGAAACGGAACGTCGCCGACCAGGAATTGCAGGCGGCGCGGGACCGGATCGGGATTCAGGCAGACCACGTCATGGCCCAGCGCCGCGAGCACGCGCGCCAGCGCCACCTGCGATCCGATGCAGTCGCCGTCCGGCCGGGCGTGGCCGATGACCGCCAGCCGGCGCCCGCTCAGGCGCGTCAGAAAATCCGCGAATCGCGGCGAAAGCTCGGGATAAAACGCCTCCATCTCAGGGTCCCGGCGGCGCCGGCGTGGGCCCGAGCTCGTCCAGGAGTTGGTGAATGCGCGCCCCGCGCTCGCTCGAGGCGTCGAACACAAAGGTGAGCTGCGGCACGTTCTTGAGCACCACCTGCCGGCCGACCAGGTGACGGATTTCCGGCGTCCGGGCCCGCAGCCACCGGTCGAACTCCGCCGCGTCCGCCTCCCCGCCGAGCACCGAATAGAACACGCGGGCCTCGCGCAGGTCCGGCGACACCCGCACCTCGGTGATCGTCAGCCGCACCGCCTCGGCCTGATACCGGGTGTGCAGGTAGGCGCTGATCTCGCGCTGGAGGAGTGCGTTGACGCGCAGCGTGCGGTTGCTCATGGGATCGTCCCGTCCGGAAACGGGCCCTTGAAACGGTCACCGGCCGACATGCCCGGGACGGGTCACAGCGACGCCCGGACCTTCTGGATTTCGAAACACTCGATGATGTCGCCCTCGCGGTAGCCGTCAAAACCGTCGAGACGGATGCCGCACTCCAGGCCGGCGCGGACTTCATTGGCGTCGTCCTTGAAACGCCGCAGGGTGCCCACGCGCCCCTCGAATACGGATTCCTTCCCGCGCCGCACACGGGCGGCGGCGTTGCGGTTGACCTTGCCTTCGGTGACCAGGCAGCCGGCGACGAAACCCTTCGACACCGGGAAGATCTGCCGGACCTCGGCCGCGCCGAGCTTCATCTCGCGTTGCTCGGGCTCCAACAGGTCGGCCATCATCTCGCGCACCTTGTCGCCGAGTTCGTAGATGATCTCGAACGTCTGGATGGACACGCCGTGGTGCTTGGCCAGCGGCGTCACGCCGTTCTCGAGCCGCGTGTTGAATCCGATGACCACCGCCCCGGCGGCGCTCGCCATGAGCACGTCGTTCTTGCTCACCAGGCCGACATCGGCCGAGACCACGTCCAGCGAGACCTTCTGGCTCTTGATGCCGTCGAGCACCGTGCGCACGGCCTCGACCGACCCGAACACGTCGCACTTCAGCACGAGGCGCAGCACCTTCTGCTGGGCCGCCGCGATTTCCGCGAACAGCTTCTCCACCGAGACTTCCTTCGGACGGGACGCCAGGGTCACGGCCTCCTTCTTCAGGCGCTCCTGCTCCTCCTCGGCCTGCTGCTCCGCCACGCGGGCATTCTTGACCTCCTGGAAGCTGCCGCCGCTGTCCGGCGTGCCGGACCAGCCGATGATCCGGACCGGAGTGGACGGCGGCGCCTCCTTCACGGACTCGCCGCGTTCGTTGAACATGGCCCGGACCCGCGCGTAATTCGGCCCGCAGACGACGGCGGCGCCGGTGCGGAGCGTGCCCCGCTGCACGATGGCCGTGGCGGTCGGACCGCGTCCCACGTCGATTTGGGATTCGACGATCACGCCGGTCGCGTCCGCCTTCGGATTGGCCTTCAGCTCCATGACGTCGGCCTGAAGCAAAATGTAATCCAGCAGATCGGTGATGCCCTGCTCCTTCACGGCCGCCACCGGCACGGTGATGGTGTCGCCGCCCCAATCTTCCGGCGCGATGCCGCGCTCCTGCATCTGCGCCTTCACGCGGTCCAGATTGGCGCCCTTGGTGTCCATCTTGTTGACGGCCACGATCAGGGCGACCTTGGCATCCTGCACATACTTCAGCGCCTCGTCGGTCTGCGGCATGAACCCGTCATCCGCGGCGACCACCAGCACGGCGATGTCGGTGACGCTGGCGCCGCGCGCCCGCATCTTGTTGAAGGCGGCATGGCCGGGGGTGTCGAGGAAGGTGATCTTGCGGTCCTTGAACTCGACCTGGTACGCGCCGATATGCTGGGTGATGCCTCCCGCCTCGCCGGCGGCCACCTGCGTCTTCCAGATGGCGTCGAGCAGGGTGGTCTTGCCGTGGTCGACGTGGCCGAGAATGCACACCACCGGTGGACGCGGCACGAGAAACTTGGATTCGTCCACCTCCGGCTCGGCCGGCTTTTCCTTCGGGGCGGCCGCCGGGCCGGCCTCGCCGCGGTGCTTGACCTCAAGGAGGCAGCCATGCCGCTCGGCGATCTGCACGGCCACGCCCTCCTCGATGCTTTGATTCATCGAGGCGAAGATGCCGAGCTCCATCAGTTCGGAGATGAGCTTGAACGGTTTCAGGCCGAGCGCCGTGGCGAAATCGCGCACGACCACCGGCGGCTTCAGGTGGATGATCTTCAGC
>JBJKRV010000550.1:0-5019 GCA_046704465.1 Opitutaceae bacterium
CTGAAAGACGTTCGCAGTCTCAGGAAAGCTCTCGAACACCTGCTCCACCTGCTTCGCATAGAGCTGCTGCTGCTCCAGGGTCGCGTCGGGAGCCGATTTGGACAGCGCGATGATCAGGCCCTGGTCCTCGTTCGGAGCCAGCTCCGCCGGGGTCATCTGCAGGAAGGGGACGATCAGCACCATGGCCACCACCGGGATGGCCAGCAGCACCGGCCAGCCGTCCATCGCGTGATGCAGGAAATGCTCATACTTGTCCCGCAGCGCGTCGAACATCACGTCGAGGAAATGCGCGAAGCCCTTCTTGTTCGGGTCGTGCCGCAGCATCTTCGAGCACATCATCGGCGAGAGGGTCAGCGCGACGATGCCCGAGATGACCACCGCGCCGACGAGGGTGAAGGCGAATTCGCGGAACAGGGTGCCGGTCAGTCCGCCCTGAAATCCGATCGGCGCGTATACCGCCGCCAGCGTGATTGTCATCGCGATCACCGGACCGCCCAGCTCGCGCGCGCCCCTCAGGCTGGCGTCGAGCGCCGACATCCCCTCCTCCATGTGCCGGTGGATGTTCTCCACCACCACGATGGCATCATCCACCACCAGGCCGATCGCCAGCACCATTGCGAGCAGGGTCAGCAGGTTGATGGTGAAACCCAGCACCGCCATCAGGAAGAAGGCCCCGACCAGCGACAGCGGCATGGCCACGAGCGGGATCAACACCGAGCGCACCGACCCCAGGAACAGGAAGATCACCACGAGCACGATCGCGAGGGCCTCGATCAGGGTCGCGACCACCTCGTTGATGGCGTTGTGAATATAGGCCGTGGAATCGTAGGGGATCGACGCCGTCAGGCCGGCCGGGAGCTGCGCCTCGATCTGCGGGAAGATCGCGCGCACGCGATCGATCACGTCCAGCGTGTTCGCGGTCGGCAGGACGCTGATGCCGATGAACGTCGCCTTCTTGCCGCTGAAGGTGACATTGGTGTCGTAATTCTGGGCGCCCAGCTCCACGTCCGCCACGTCCCCCAGCCGGACGATCGCGCCGTCCTGCTGCTTGATCACCAGCTGCCGGAATTGCTGGGCGGTGTGCAGGTCGGTCGCGGCATTGAGGTCCACCGTGATCATCGCCCCCTTGGTCGCCCCGACGGCGGCGAGCGCATTGTTGGTGACCAGCGCCTGCCGCACCTGCGCCGGGCTGATGCCGTAGGCCGCCAGGCGGTCCGGCTTGAGCCAGATCCGCATGGCAAACGTGCGGCCGCCGAGAATCTGGGCGCTTTGCACCCCGCTGATCGAAGCCAGCTTCGGCTGCACCACCCGCGTGAGGTAGTCGGTGATCTGGTTTTCTTCCAGCGTGTTGCTGGAGAAGCTCAGGTACATCGCCGCCGTCGTCTCGCCCACCTCGACGTCGATGATCGGCACCTGCGCCTCGGCGGGGAGCTGGTTGCGCACCTGGTCGACCTTGGACGTGATCTGGGTAAGCGCCGTGTAGGGGTCGTAGTTGAGCTTGAGGTAGACCGAGATCGTGCTCACCCCCTGCGTGCTGCTCGACGTCATGTAGTCGATGCCGTCCGCGCTCGCGATCTGGCGCTCGAGGGGCGTCGTGATGAACCCCTGGATCAGGCTCGCGCTCGCCCCGGTGTAGATCGTCGTCACGGTGACGACGGCGCTGTTGCTCACCGGATACTGCCGCACGCTCAGCAGCTCGCTCGAACGGAAACCAACCAGGAAGATCAGCAGGCTGAGGACGGTCGCCAGAACCGGCCGCTTGATGAAGATGTCGGTGAAATGCATGGGGCGTCGCCTTAGGTGTTGGGCGGCGTCGGGGCCGGATTGTCCTCCGGCAGCACCGAATTGTTGATGAGGACCGGAATGCCGTTGCGCAGCTTGATCTGACCGGCCGTGACCACGACGTCGCCGGCCTCAACTCCCTTGGTGACCGCGACCTGGTCGCCGCGGGTGTCGCCCAGTTTGACGAACTGCTGGCGGGCGATGAGCATCGTCCCGCCGGTCGGGCTCTTCGTCTCCTTCACCACGTAGACGGCGTCGCCGTACGGATTGTAGACGACCGCGGTCTGCGGCAGCGTGACGAAGCGGTCGTGCTCCGCCAGGACCACGTCGACGCTGGCAAACATGCCCGGCCGGAGGAGCTGGTCCGGGTTGGGCAGCGTGGCCTGCACCTCGATGTTGCGCGTTGCGTCATCGATTTGGGAATTGAGCGCCGTCACCTTGCCGGCGAAAACCCGGCCCGGATAGGTGTCGACCTTCATCTCGACCGACTGGCCGATCTTGAGGGAGCGGAGGTCCTGCTGCGGCAGGGTGAAATTGATGTACAGGGGATCGAGCGCCTGCAGCGAGACGATCGGCGTGCCGGCGGGCAGATACTGGCCGAGGTTGACCAGGCGGATTCCCAGCTGGCCGGTGAAAGGCGCGCGGATGACCTTCTTCGCGATCGTCGCCTTGACCTGGTTGACCGCCGCCACGGCGGAATCGTACTGGGCCTGGGCGGCGTCGAGGTCGGCCTGGGAGTTGGTCTGGTTCTGCCTCAGGTCGCGGGCGCGTTCGAGGCTGAGCCGCGCCAGTTCGGCCTGCGCCTGGAGGCCGTGCAACTGCGCTTCATCGGTCGAGGTGTCGAGGTGGACCAGCAGCGCCCCCTGCTTCACCCGGTCGCCCGAATCAAAGGCGATCTTTTCGATCGTTCCCGCCAGCTCGTTGCTCACAGTGACCCCTTTCACCGCCACGATGCTCCCCACCGCATGCAGGTGCGTCTGCCAGTCCTGCACGGAGGCCTTGATGGTGGACACGGTGGGCGGCGGCGGACGGTTGTGTTGGGCGGCCGCAATCGCGCCGCGAATCTCATGGACCTTGATGAAGACCAGGGCGCCGACCACCAGAATGATGGCGACGAGCATGTAGAGGGAGCGCTTTATCATGACTGAAGATGGCGGTTGACGGTTTTCGGTCGCAAAACGGGCGTCGGACTCTGGCGTGGTGAAACGTTCATGCGGTCACGGACGGTACACCCAGCTGAACCTTGCCCAGGAGTGTCACGAGCGTCTTCCGCTCATCCTCGGCAAGACCGCCCATCAGTGCGGCGATCCGGCGGTAGTAATCTGGCAGCAGGTGATCAAGAAAGTTCGTTCCTTTGGGTGTCAAGCGCACGTGCATCATCCGCCGGTCTTCGTGCGCGATCTCCCGCGTAACAAACCCGTCCCGCTCCAGCGTGTCGATCAGCCCCGTCATCGTGGCCCGGGCCACGCCGGCGCGCTCGGCGAGCTCCGCCGGATTGAAGGTTTTCGCGGGATCGCGGTTCAGGAGCATCAGCACGGTGAACCGCCCCTGGGAGATGTCGTACTTTCCGCCGAAATAGTGGGTCAACGCCTCGAACACGTCCGTGCCCGCCCGCATCAGGTGGAGGAAGGCCTCGACCGCCGAGGGGTCCAGGTCGGGATATCGGCGCGAGTGGGCCAGGAGACACTCGTATTGCGGCAGGTCTTTCAGCATCAACATCGGGTTGGAAATATCGGAAGCGGCTCAATCAATTAGGCGCCTTATTATTCGCAAGCGAATAGTTGCGATTTTTAACCGATTTCACCCTCTCGTCGCCCGGCCGAGAGCGGGCGTTGGGCAGCATCTTTACCCAAATGTTCCGCCGGTGGCACCGACCCGAGGCGGTCCGTGCCACCCGCGGAATCACGTGGCAGCCGCGGACTAAAGCGCCCGCGCGGCGGCGGCCACGGCCTCCGCCGTGATGCCGAGATCCTGAAAGACCTGGGCCGCCGGCGCACTGAGCCCGAAGCGATCGATGCCGACGATCCGGCCGTCCAGACCGACAAACTCGCGCCAAAGGGCCGTCACGCCGGCTTCGACCGCCACCCGTTTGCGCACCTCCGGCGGGAGGATGGCGTCGCGATATTCCGCGGGCTGGCGGTTGAAACGCTCGAACGACGGCATCGAAACGACGCGGACCGCCGGTCCGAGCAGCTTCGCCGCCGCCAGGGCCAGCTGCAGTTCGCTGCCGCTCGCCAAGAGGATGTGCGTCAACGGTGCCGTCTCCTGCACCGCGATGTAGCCGCCCTTCAGCACCCCCGCGCGGCGCACATGCGGCGGGATGTCGTTCAACATCGGCACCGCCTGCCGGGTCAGGGCGATCAAGGTCGGCCCGTCGGTGCGCTCCATCGCGGCGGCGAAGGCCCCGGCGGTCTCCTCCGGATCGGCCGGACGGATCACCTCGAAGCCGGGGATGAGGCGCAGCGAGGAGATGGTCTCCACCGGCTGGTGCGTGGGCCCGTCCTCGCCGACCCCGACCGAGTCGTGGGTGTAAATATAGACCACCGGCAGCCGGGACAGCGCCGCCAGGCGCATGGCCGGCCGGCTGTAGTCGGCGAAGACCAGGAATGTCGCGCACGAGGCCCGGAAGAGCCCGTCGTAGGCGACGCCGTTGCTGATCGCCGCCATGCCGTGCTCCCGGATGCCGTACCGGATGTTTCGCCCCGCCCGGTTCGTCTTGTCGAAATCCTGGTCGGCCTTGATGTAGTTGTAGGTCGAGCCGTGCAGGTCGGCCGAGCCGCTGATCAGGAGCGGCAGCTCGGCCGCGATCGGCTGCAGCACGTCGCGTCCGGCGGCCCGCGTCGCCAGCTTCGCGTCGGCCGGGAAGAGCGGGATCTTCTCCAGCAACGCCGCGGCGCTCGGCTGGGCGGACCGGGAATCGAGCAGCGCGGCCCGATCCGGATTGGCCGCGCGCCAGGCCTCGTAGGTCTTCTGCCACTTGCGGTAGGCCCGCACCAGGCGCCGCTTGTGTCCGGCGAAATAGGCGCGCACCTCGTCGCTGACATAGAAGAGCCGGTCCGCCGGCAGGCCCAGCCCCGCCCGCGCCGACGCGGCAAACTTGGCGCCGCCTTCGCCGTGGGCCTTGGATTTGCCCTGTACCTCGGGGATGCCCTTGCCAATGATCGTCTTGGCGATGATCAGCTGCGGCTTGCCGGACTTGGCGCGCTTGGCCCGGTTGAATGCCTTCAGAAACGCCGC
>JBJKRV010000551.1:0-2705 GCA_046704465.1 Opitutaceae bacterium
CGGACCTCAATCCACACCCGCCCAGGCCGAACGCCAAACCGAGACCGGTGAACAACGCGGCCATCCCCGGCCCGGGGGGCCGGGGCGCGCGCCGCCGGCGCGTGCCTCCGGAAGGCGCCCGGCAGAACGCCGTCGCCACCGAAGAATGACCTGTCAGCCGGCCGTGCGGGCTCCCGACACCCATCAATGGCATCCCCAAAGCTAAAATCGGCGAACGGCCTGTCAAAAGGAAGGCGAAGTTTCCCGGCGCGAAAATTCGGGGACTTGGGAGTTTCGGCGGCGCAACCGCCACCGGAGGCCGGCACGGCCCGGCTCCCCTGGCGACCGCCGCAAGGCACGGGGTGTCTTGATCCCCAGGTGAATTCGGCGATAGTGAAGGCGAGCCCAGCGGACAACCCCTTGCCCCACGAATCGTCCATTTTTCTGCGCCGGAACGCCTCGGTGGAGGGACCTTTCACCGCCCGGCAACTTCGGCAGATGGCCGAGGTGGGTGCCCTGGCGCCCGGGGCGGAAGTGGGCGCAACCGCGCAAGGCCCCTGGGCGAAGGTCGGCAACAGCGCCGAATATGCCGCGTTCTTCCCGGCGAAGCGGAGCTACGGTTTCAAGGCGAACGAATTCAAGCGCGTCAACCCGCCGGGCGGTTCACCCCTGGATGTGCACGAGGTCATCGCCGCGGCCCACCGTCCGGTTTCCGATTCGCCGGCGCCGTCCGGCACCGCCCCGATCAACGAAGTGACCGAAATACTCCGGGACAACGCCCGCCTCGCCGCACAATTCGAGAAACCGCTCGAGTTCCGGCCGCGGTCCCGTCGGCGGCTGATCGACTACCTGACCCTGATGGTGGCCATCAACGGCTTCTTCCTGATCTGCATCATCGCCGGCCGAAATGACATGCTCACGGTCATGTTCAGCCTCGCCGGCATGGCCGTGTTCTCCTCGGGCGTCACCTGGATCATGTACGGGGTGATGGATCGGTATTGAGTCTCCCGCGCAACGTGGCGCCCTACCATCACCGGGCCGGGCCTCGCCAGAACGGCACCAAGGCCGGCACCCGGCGCTGGTAGGCCGCGTACTCGGCGCCGAAGCGTTCCTCCATCCAGCGCTCCTCGAGGCGCAGCTTGCGCCACCACGCGGCCCAGACGATGAACACGGCGAGCACGCCGCGCCACTGGCCGAGGGCAAGGGCCGAGCCGGCGAAGCCGATGATCATCCCGGAGTACAGGGGATGCCGGACGAGCGCGTACGGTCCGGAGGTCAGCAACTGGTGGTCGCGCTTGACGGTCACAGTCCCGCTCCAGTTTCGGCCGAGGACCGCGCGGGCCCAGGCTGCAAACAGCAGTCCCAACGCGGTGATCAGCGCCGCGCTCCAGAATTCCCAGGGTTCCAGCGGGAGGAAACGGCGGTCGAGCCACGCGCCGGGCACCCGGCCGGCCGCGATCAGCCACCCGGCGAAGAACAGAGGGAGCAAATGGAGCAGGCGCGAGCGGGCGGACTCCCGCCGGGCCGACACCTTCACACGCAGCGAGGCCAGAGCCCAATAGGCCAGCCAGGCCGCCCACAGGGCCGGAATGAGAAAGTGACGGATGAGCGTCATGGACGGGGCGGCGGCCTGTCACGCCGGCTTCGGCGCTGCCGTTGGTGCGCCCTTTCGGGCCCGGCTTGCGGCGGCTGGCGTCGTCGTGCAAATTTCGCTTTCGCACATGGGCCGGAAGGTAGTTGTCGGCGGCGGCGGTGCAAGCGGCGGTCGTAGTCCGACTCCGGGGCGGGGGAGAGGAATGCTTCGGTCGCGCCGGATCCCCGGGGTGGCGAGGGCCGTCCGCGGGAACGCGTTGACCACCACGGTTCCCGCGGCTACCAAAAAATGAGTAATGGGAAAGCGTGTCGCTCCGCACCGGCGGTGATAGGCACGTGACTTCCTAGTTCCAGGCTCAACTCCGCCGACGGACGAACCAGACCGTCGATGATGCATACCCCCAGACCTGTGTCGGTCTGCCGCGATGCCGTGTGGCACCGCGTGGCCCCGTCGTTTTTTTGGCCTGATCCCGGGTGAGGCCCGCGTGTTGGCCCCGCCTTCCGTCCCCATTTCGGTTCCGTCCGACTTCCCCCCATCGTTGCTCAACCCAATCCGCGAAAGGTTCCATGATCCAGACTCCAGCGCCCTTCCGGCACCTCTGTTCGAAGGCCCGTGCGGCTTTCGGTCCCGCCGTCCTCGTCGCCGCCGGCCTGCTGCTCCCGACCTCCCTGTTCGGGGCGTTCGGCTACACCGACAACGGCACCGCCTACGTCGTCGACACCGGTGCCGGCCTTGTCTTCCAGGTCAACAAGACCAATGGCAACATCACCTCGATCGTCTTCAACGGCATCGAGTACAACGGGCCTTCCGGCAAGGGCTCGGAGATCGCCTCGGGCCTCGGCACGCCGACGACCGTCAGCGCGGCGTCCGACGGCTCCACGTACGTGATGATCACGCTCCAGACCGCGGCCGACAACCCGGTGGTCGCCAGCCTCACGCAATACCTGGTCGTCCGCAACGGCGTGAACACGATCTATCTGGCCACGTATCCGACGGCCGAGCCGAACGTGGGCGAACTGCGCTGGATCACGCGCCTGTCCTTCGACCTGCTGCCCGACGGCCCGGCGCCGTCGGACAACAACGGCACCACCGGCGCGATCGAGAGCTCGGACGTCTTCGGCCATGCCGACGG
>JBJKRV010000552.1:0-2645 GCA_046704465.1 Opitutaceae bacterium
ACTCCACGCCGGTGACACGATTCTTGGCGTCGACGATGACCCGCGTCGGACCGGCCTGGAAGATGGCGGTTGCGCCCTCCTCCATGGCCTCGTGGACTTCACTTGCGGCCGGCATGTCCTTCATGTCGCGGCGGTAGACGAGGGTGACCTCGCTCGCCTGCTGCCGGATCGAGGTCCGGCTGCAGTCCATCGAGGTGAAGCCGCCGCCGATCACGACCACCCTGCTGCCCGCATGGCCGGGGTACTCGAGGCCGAGCGTGGCGGTTCGCAGGTACTCGAGGCCGTCGATGACGCCGTCGGCATCCTCGTTGGGGATGCCGAGCTTGTTCGTGTCATAGCAGCCGATGGCGATGACGACAGCGTCGTAGCCCTGGTGCTGGAGGTCATCGAGCGTGAAGTCCTTGCCCAACTCCTGGTTGCAGACCACCGTGCCGCCGAGTCGCGTGACGGTCTCGTACTCGGCCTCGAGCACCTCCACCTTGGGCAGGCGGTACTGCGGGATTCCGTACCGGAGCATGCCGCCCGGTGCCGGGTCCCGCTCGAGGACGGTCACGTCATGGCCGGCCAGCAGCAGGTAGTAGGCCGACGCCATGCCGGCCGGCCCGGAACCGATGACCGCCACGCGGCGCCCAGTCGGCGCCTGGCGCTCGAACGGGAGGGGCGGGTCGACGTCCTCGTCGATCTGCGCCCGGATGACCTGGTCGCCGGCGTACCGGTGGCTGTCGCGGATCGCGATCGCCTCGTCCACCTCATCGCGTCGGCAGTGCTCCTCGCACGGGGCGGGGCAGACGCGGCCGAGGATGCTGGGGAACGGGATCGTCCGCTTGAAGATCCGCGCCGACTCGCGCCAGTTGGCCTCGGCGTTCGCCTTGAGGAAGCCCGGGATGTCAATGTGGCTCGGGCACTTGTTCTGGCACGGGGGCAGGCAGTACGCGTTGTGGTCCGAGAAGATCAGCTCCAGGTTGGTCCGCCGCAGGCGGCGCAACTCGTCGGTCTGCGTCTGGACCTTCATGCCTGCCTCGGCCGCGCGCGAGCACGAGATGGGCGGGTTCTCCTCGCCCTCGACCTCGACGACGCACATCCGGCAGGCGCCGAAGCCCGGCAGCTTGGGCTCGTAGCACAGGGTGGGGATCTCGATCCCGTTGTCGCGGCAGACCTCGAGGATCGTCTGGCCCTCGAAGCCTTCGATCAGCCGGCCGTCAACCTCGACGCGGATGCGGGGCGTGCTCTGCGGGCGTTGCGGCGACTGCGTGGTGATGAACTGCTCGCCGAGCGAATCGTCGCGCGGCGTGGTCGTGTCCAGCTTGGCGGGCACGTCGGGCCGGGATTCGGGCCGCGGCTGCGGTGCCTCTTCGGCGGGGCGGATTGCGAGGTCGGTCATGCGGGTGCTCCCCGGGACGCCGCACCGCCTGCCACCGCGATCGGCGTGCAGACGCCGGCGGGGCAGGTACTGCGGAGCAGGTGGTCGTCGAGCTCGGAGCGGAAGTGGCGGAGCACCGACGCGAGGGCGAAGGTGGCCGTGCGTTCGTGGTCGCACAGGGCGCTGGCGGCGACGTCGTGGGCCAGGTCGGCCAGGAGTTGCGCGTCGCCAGCGCGGGGAGTGCCGGCGGCCGCCCGGTCGCCGATCTCTGCCAGTCGGCGCAGCCCGATCCGGCATGGGATCGACTTGCCGCAGGCCTGATCGGCGGTGAAGCGGGTCAGCAGACGGGCCAGGTCCACGACGCAGGCGCGCTCGTCGGCGATCACGATGGAGCCCGAACCGACGTGGGCGCCCGCCTCGCGGAGGGCCGTGTAGGTGTGTAGGGGGTGTCAAGGGCGTCCGCCGGCAGGAAGCCGCCGGTGGGTCCGCCCACCAGCAGCGCCTTGAGGCCGTGCGACCCGGCGCCGCCCACGAGGGCGATGATGTCGCGCAGGGACGTGCCGAGCGGCACCTCCGCGATGCCCGCGCCGCCCGGCCCCCGAAGCTGGACCAGCGTGGTGCCCGGTGTTTCCTGCGCCCCGATGGCCGCGAACGCCGCCGCGCCGTTCTTGAGGATCCAGGGCACCGCGGCGAGCGTCACGGGGCTGTTGACGACAGTCGGGCGGTCGAACAGGCCGCGCTCCGTGGGATACGGCGGCCGCTGGTCGGGCGCCGCGCGCCGGCCCTCGAGCGCCCGGATGAGGACGGTCTCCTCGCCCAGCATGTACGACCCCTGGAGGCTGCGCACGGTCACGCTCACCCGTCGGCCGGAGCCCCCCACGTCTTCGCCGACGAAGCCGGCGTCCTCGGCATCGCGGACCGCCGCCTCGAGGCTGGCTACAAGGGCCTGGTCGTCGCCCCGCACCGCGAGGATCGCCTCGGTGGCGCCCACGGCGAAAGCTGCGATCACGAGGCCTTCGAGGACGGCCCACGGGTCTGCCGCCAACAGGGACGCATCGGTCTGACTGGCGGGGTCGGCGGCGTAGCCGTTGGCGATGACGTAGCGCTGGTCTGCGTCGTGCGACGCCGCTGCACGCCACTAGTCGCCGGTCGGGTAGCCGGCTCCGCCGCGGCCGCGCAGTCCGGATGCCGCGACCTCGGCGATGGTGCCGGTGGCGCCGGTGCGGACGGCCGCCCGCAGGCCCTCGAAGGCGCCCGCCTTCACGGCCGCGTCGAGGTTCCACGG
>JBJKRV010000553.1:0-3554 GCA_046704465.1 Opitutaceae bacterium
GCCAGAAACTCGGGGGGATCTCCCCCGACGAAGTCCGCCGCTCCGGCCTTGCGCACATGGAGCGAATCGATGCGGAAATCGACCGCTTCCGCCGGGCGATCGCCAGCCATCTCGCCAATCGGGCGGAAGCCACCAAGCAGCTATAAGGGGGACGCGGCTAAACCGTCCGCGTCCGCTTGCCGGCGGTTCAGTCGGTACGCCCCGGCGAAATCCTGACCATGCCCCACGCCCGGCCCGGTGGGGACCGGGACGCCATCCCCTGCCTATCGGCCGGCTCGCGGGATTCTTCCGGAGCCGGGACGTCGAGACCCGTCATGCCACGCCTCAGGCTGCCTCGCGTGCTCTCGCCTGCCTGCGGTCCTGGGCGGCGGCCAGCCGTTCCATCTTGCGCAGATCGGTGGACGACAGGGTGAGGGCGGCATCCACCCACAGATCGGTAATCTCGATCAACTCGTCGCGCGTCACCGGGTTGATGATCTCGCGCGAGCGGAAGATGGCCCCCCGGGTGGCGTAGGACCGGGCCCGTTCGGCAACCAGGTTGTAGACGGCCTCGACACCCTTGCCGTCCTCGGCCAGTTCGTCGACAACGCCCATCTCATAGAGTTCCGCGGCCGAATAGACCTTGCCGCTCAGCATCAGCCGTTCGGCCGTCACCGCGTCGAGTCGGCGTTCCAGGAAGGTGTAGGCCCCCATTCCCGGGAATAGGTTGAACAGGATCTCCGGTAGGTCGAACTTGTCGCACTCCTAGGCGACGATCATGTCGTCGGCCAAGGCCGCCTCGAAACCGCCGCCCAGGGCATCGCCCTGGACCAGCGAGATGGTCTGGATGGGAAGCCCCTGCTTGATCTTGCGCCGGTACTGCACATCGACGCAGGCATGCGCATAGTGGCGCAATCCCTCGCGATCGCGATTGTGGATCAGCTCGACGAACAGGGGTAGATCGCCGCCCATATTGAAGACGCCCGGCAGCTTCGATGCCAGGATGACGTAGCGGACGGGCGGGTTCGCCGCCGCTCCTGGTTCGCCGAAGGCCCGCTCGATCATGCCCAGGATCTTCTTGATCTCGCTCAGCAGTTCGAGAGTCACGCTGGGACGCCGCCGAAATTTCATAAATTGCGAGACGATCTTTTCCTTGGCATCATAAGCCACATCGACCTCTCGGAACGGGGTCGTCCTGAGCCACCATTCGAGGTCAAGAGGACCGGGGCTGACCGTCATCGCCTCGTCGATGGGGCTTTGGAAACGGGGCTGGGCGAGCTCGGCGGCCAGCCGATCCGCGCCGTCAAGCCTAACGCCATAGTTGTCTTCGTGGGGGCACTTAGATAGCAGGGAACTCGACATCTCTTCCTCCAGAATCATTGCGTGGTCTTGCCATGGATATTGGACTTTTCGCCAAATCCTTGCGCGGGGATAAGGTTTTCCCCTGTCTTGGTGGCCTCGATTGTCCCTCCCCAATCGCGTTCCACAACCGACAAAAGAGTAACTTTTTTGGACGGGACTGGCGAGAGCATTTAAAGCAGAAGTTGAGAATCAAAATCACGGTGCCGTCGCCTCGGCCGCCGCGCCCGTCGCAACCGGCGTTCGTCGGATCGGAGCCGGCGACCCGCGAAGGCCTCCCGTCACGCGGCTCCCGGAGAAGGAACGGGGGTCGGGTTTGCCGGGGACGTGCGGGCAGGCGGCCGTCATCCGCCCGCGAGGTCCATAGACAGGTCTTTGATCTCAATCGATAATTTAATTACTGTGGACGGAAAGAAATGGGATAGGCCGCGAAACCGAGGAAACGGGATAGCCGGATGTCTGTAATCGTCGTCGTCGATGACCGGGTCACCAACAGGAACATCCTGGCTCAGCTTGCCCGGTCGGCGGAACCGCAGGCTGAGGTTCATGCCTTCGACAACGCCAAGACCGCCTTTACGTGGATGCTCGACCGCGACGTCGACCTGGTCATCACCGATTTCCAGATGCCGGAAATGAACGGCGCCGAATTCGTCCGCGAATGCCGACGCAAGCTGAAGTGTTTCGACGTCCCGGTCATCGTGATCACCGCCTACGAGGACCGTGACTACCGCTACAGCGCGCTCGAAGCCGGCGCCACCGATTTCCTGCGCAGCCCCATCGACCATCACGAATTCCGTACGCGCGCCCTCAATCTGCTGACCATGTGGCGGCAGAAGCAGATCATCCGGCAGCGCGCGGTATCGCTGGAGCACGAACTCAGAACGGCGCTCGACCAGCACGCCCGTGACCTTCGCAAAAGCGAGGAAAAGCTGCGCGGCGTCATCGACGCGGTCCCGGCCCTGGTCCGGGCCAGCGATGCCGACGGCCGATGCGTCTACCTCAACAGTTACCATGCAAGTCTCGTCGATTTCGATGCCGCCAGGGCCATCGGCCAGCCGGTCGGCATTCTGTTCGGCGAGGACTACGCGCGCCGCCACCGCGACCTCGAGGTGGGCATCTTCCAGACCGGCCAAACCGCGGCCGGCTTCGAGGAAAAGCTGGGGGACCGCAACGGCCAAATCCGCCGTTTCCTGACGACCAAGGCGCCGCTTCGCGATGAAACCGACCGGATCAGCCTGGTGGTGACCGTCTCGCTCGACATCACCGAACGGGCGCGCGCCGAGGAAAACGTCCGCAAGCTGTCGCTGGCGGTGGAACAAAGCCCGGCCTCGGTCCTGATCACCAATACCGCCGGTGAAATCGAGTACGTCAACGCCAAGTTTTCCGAGGTGACGGGCTACCTGCCGGAAGAAGTCATCGGCCGCAACCCGCGCATCCTGAAATCCAGCTACACGCCGCTGGAAACGTACCGGACGATGTGGGATTCCATCATGGACGGCCAGGTGTGGCGCGGCGAATTCTACAACAAGAAGAAGAACGGCGAACTGTACTGGGAATTCGCGTCGATCTCGCCGATCAAGGACCCGACCGGGCAGATCACCCATTTCCTGGCGGTCAAGGAAGACATCACCGTCCGCAAGAAATACGAAGAACAGATCCTGCGCCAGGCCAACTACGACGACGTGACCCGCCTGCCCAATCGGGTGTTGGCGCTGGATCGCCTGTCCCAGGCGCTGGCCCGGGCGCATCGCCAGAAATCGCTGGTCGGGCTGCTGTTCATCGATCTCGACCGCTTCAAGGTGGTCAACGACACCTTGGGCCATACGACCGGCGACCACCTTCTGCGGGAGGTCGGCCAGCGCCTGTCCCTGTGTATCCGCGAGGGCGACACTGTCGCCCGCCTGGGCGGCGACGAGTTCACCATCGTGCTGCCCGATGTCGGCGCCCCCAAACATGCCGAGGTGGTGGCCGACAAGGTCCTGGACGTGTTCGCCCAGCCGTTCCTGGTCGACGGCCAGGAACTGTTCACCACCGCCAGCGTCGGCATCACCCTCTATCCCCTCGATGCCCACGACTCCCACACCTTGATGCGCAATGCCGATGCCGCCATGTACCGGGCCAAGGAAATGGGGCGCAACCAAGCGCAGTTCTTTACCCGCGAACTCAACGAGCAGGCCATGGAGCGGGCGCGAACCGAAGTCCTGCTACGCCATGCC
>JBJKRV010000554.1:0-10158 GCA_046704465.1 Opitutaceae bacterium
ACCCAGGAGGTCGCCCGGCTGCGGGCCAAGCACCCGGCCCCGAGCGATTTCGCCTTGGTGGACGTGGCGGACGACACGGCGGTCGAGACGTGGGCGCGGCATGTCCTTGAGGCGCACGGCGCGCCCGATGTGCTCGTCAACAATGCCGCGCTCATGAACAAGCCGGCCCGCCTCTGGGAGGTGCCGGTGCACGAGTTTTCGTGGCTGATTGACGTCAACATCAAGGGCGCGGCCAACATCATCCGCCATTTCGTGCCGGCGATGATCCGCCAGGGCCGGGGCGTGATCGTGAATTTCAGCTCGGGCTGGGGGCGCTCATCTTCGCCCGAGGTCGCGCCCTATTGTGCCTCGAAATACGCGATCGAGGGCCTCACCCAGGCGCTGGCGCAGGAGCTTCCGGCGGGCCTGGCCGCCGTGGCCCTCAACCCCGGGATGATCAACACGGCCATGCTGCAGCTCTGCTTTGGTCCCGATGCGGGGAATTATCCGAAGGCGGAGGCGTGGGCGCAGCACGCCGCGCCGTTCATCCTGAAACTTGGCCCCAAGGACAACGGCCGGTCGCTGACCGTGCCCGGCGTGCCGCAAGATTGACCGACCCGAAGCCGCAGGCGGCCGAGGGGTCAATTCCGGGCCGTGCCGTCGGGGAACCGCAGGGAGGCCAGGATCCGCTGGATGGCAGGCTCGATGCCCTCAGGGACCGGCGCGTCGAGGGCGACGCCGCGGGAGAAGTGGATCTCGAACCACTTTCCCTTTTGGATCGATTCGAAGTACCAGTGCCACTGCGTGAATGCCTTGGGGATATCCTTGGGAAATCGGCTGTCTTTCGGCACGGGAAGCCGCTGCGGATAGCGGAAGAGAATACCGCCGGTGCTTCGAGGGATGGGCACGGGTTGCAGGGTGCCGTCTTTGACCTTGTCGGCCAGTTTGTTGGCCAGGATGCAATGCCGGAAGAGTGTCTTCAGATCCTTGACGCCCTTGGGCAGATCGTCGACCAGCAGCGAGAAGGTGAAGCCGCCGCCGTACGGTGGCGCCACTGCGCTCCGGGCGGAAAACTGGGCGATCCGGAAATAATTCCGTCTGAATCGCTCATACCCGAGCACCTGCCGGAATCCGAGAGTATCCAGGGTGACCCGGAATCCGCGGGCCTCGAGGGTGGTCAGAGGCGCCTGGTTGGGGGCATTGGTTGCCGCCGACATTGCCGGGCCGACCGGATCGGCGGATACGAATCGCGAGAAGGTGATTGCCAGCAATACGACCGCAATTCGTCCGAGTGAAACGGAACGCGGAGTCATCGGGGAAAATGTCGAAGCGGACGGTCCGGATGGTGCAGCGGACGACAGCGAGCGACAACGGAAATCGAGCCGGGACCGTCATGGAATCGGCTGCCGACCGGTGCGTTCGGCCGGTCGTCGTCAGACCCGTAGCAGGCGCTCGCCGGCGGCCAGCGCGGCGGGCCAGGCGGCCAGGGCTTGCACTTCGGCCAGACGGAGCGGAGGTCGCGGTGAGGCCGTCTTGGCCTGCAGCGACAACTGCCACCAGCCCACGTCGTGCCACGCCCCCGCCTTGTGACCCACTTCGCGGTAGACGCCGACCGGCTGAAAGCCCATCGCTTCGTGCAGCCCCACGCTGCCCGGATTTGGCAGCGTGATTCCGGCGTAGGCGTTGAAATGCCCCTGCAACACGAGGATCGCGAACAGCGAGGTGTATAATGCCCGGCCAACGCCCCGGCGCTGCGACTCCGGATCCACGTAGACCGAGGTCTCCACCGACCATTGATACGCCGCGCGTGACCGGTGTTTGCCGGCGTAGGCGTAACCCAGGAGGCGGTGCTCGCGCTCGCAGACGATCCAGGGCAGCGTGGACAGGGTTTCGCGAATGCGCCGGCCCATCTCCGCGGCGTCGGGTGGGACCAACTCAAACGAGGTCGCCGCCCCGGAGACAAACGGCGCGTAGATGGCGGCGATGGCCCCGCCATCGGATTCTGTGGCGAGTCGGATCACGGCGTGCATGCAAGGTCCCTGGCGCCCCACTATCTGGCGAGCAGAAATCCTGCCAGGGGGCGGGCGTTCGGAGACGGTCCCTGGGCGGGTCGTCGGAGTCAGGCGCGGCGGACCGCGAGAAGTTCGTTTACCTTTCGCATCACGGCAAAGGCATCGGCGACATAGAGCACGTCGGCCTTCCCCTGGGCCCAGCCGCAGTTGGGGTTCAGGTTCACGGCGCGGCGCTCGGTGATGAATCTCCAGCCGACGGTGTGCGGTTCCTCGCCGTGGCAGCAGGTGGCGAGTCCCTTGGGGTGCCGCGGCGTGGATCCGGTCTGACCCACCTGGTTCAGGTGAGTCATGAAGCGCAGCACCGCCTGGCCTTCGCCGCTGAGGTCGACCAGCGATTTGGTGCCGCCGAGGGACGCCTGGGTGCGGCCGAGGAAATCGAGGATGATTTTTTCCGCTTCGCCGGCATGCGGCTGTCCGTCCGCCTGTTTTTTGGTCCAGCCCGCCCCCGCCACCAGCAGCAGCTTTGCGTCCGGGCGGATCGTTTGGGCATCGGCCGGCGGTGATTTCAGGCCCGTGACCCTCGTGCGCAGCGGAGGCAGCGACGCTGCGATCCGTTCCAGCGTGGCGGACCCGCTCGGCCCGACCCAAGCAGCCTCGATGCCGGATTCGACGAGCACGATCCACGGGCGCGCGCTGCGATGGATTGTCGCCTCCATGCGCTGGCGGTAATACCAGCGGGTGACGGCCGGCTGGCCGTCGACGGCGGTCAGACCGGTGACATGCGTGTCGATGTGGCCGCCCAACCGCCGGGCCACGCCCGCCATGACGCGATTCCAGCGGGAGGTGGCGGGCGCGACGACCAGGGTGGCGGAAGTCGCCCGGCAAAGGGCCTCGGCGGCCGCCAGGTCACTCGCATAGCGCGACGGGCCGAACTCCGGACCATCCACGGCCACGAACCGGGAGGCGCCGCATTGGGCGATGGCGTTGGCCGCTGCCTGGACATCGGCGCCGACGAGCCCGGCCGAAAGCGTTGCGCCGGAGAGGGCATCGGCCATGGCCCGGGCGGCGCCAAGCGCTTCGAGGGCGATCTTGGGGAGCGAGCCGTCGGCTTCGGTGTGAGCGAGATAGAGTATGGTTTCCATGGAGGTCTGGATTCACGAAGGGATGCGAATGCGCCAGGGTTGGAAGTGCCGTGGCGGCCAGGCGCGAGGCTGCATGGTTCAGTCGTTGGCGATCCAGTCGACGATGTCGCGGGCGATATCGTTTACCGGCAGGTCCTTGACGATCCTGGTTTCGCGCCGCTGCCCGGGCAGTGAAACGCCGGCAAAGGTGAGGCCGTCACCGGACAGCTTGACCGGCTTGGCCCGCTGCAGGGCGGGCATGACTGCACGCATGTTGAGCATGCCGATCTGGGGATTGTTGGGTGGCTCGGGGAGATTGCCGGTGGCCCAGCCCAGCACGGCCGGCGGCCCGTCGCAGGCCGAGACCTGGTGCTTGCCGCCTTCGACGCGTTCCAGGATCTCGAGCGACCCGTCTGGCTGCACGGTCAGCTGATCCACCCCCTGGAATTGGTCGCAGATCCCGAGAAGGTCGCCCGCCGCCTGCAGGGTCGTACCGGCACCGCGCGAGGCCGATTCCCAGCCGCCAAACAACAGGAGGCGCTTCGAGTCCAGGCCCGGAAGTGCGGCAATCGCCCCGGCCAGGGCCGCGGCCACCTCAAAGGAATCGGTGAATCCGCTGGCCGGACCGTCGAGCGCGACGAGCTCGAACGGCACCTTCTGCGCCACGGTCATCATGAGTTGCTGGAGCTTGGCCTTGGGTCCGAGGCTGACGAGCCACACCTTGGAGCCGGGGGCGGATTTGGACAGATGCGCCGCTTCGAACAGGGCGTGGGCGGCCCAGGGATCCAGCACAGAGGGGAGCATCAGTTCGTTCTTCAACGCGGGGCCGGCCGGTGTGGCGGTTGGCTCGAGCGTCTGCAACGGATCGGGAACGAGGCTACCACAGACGACGATATGATACGGGTTACTCATGAACGGAGGGGAAATTGTTCTCCCGGCGATTCACTCGAATCGCCGCAAGCTGCAGGGCGAGGGTTGGCGGGGCTCACATTCGGGGCGATTCGTGTGCATTCGTGGGCGGCAAATCTCAATTCTCCGCCGAGTGCAGGCCGCCGGCCCCGGCGCCAAATACGACGTTGCGCCGCTCCGGATCTCCGGGACGCGCCTGCGAGCAGTTCCACAGGCAGGCGCCGCAGTAGACGCACTTTTCCCGGTCGAATTCGGGAACGCCGGTGGGCCCGGGTGTGAGCGCCTGCCCCGAGCAGGCGTCGATGCAGACGCGGATGCCGCACTGCTGGCAGACGGCCGGGTGGACGAAGGTGACGTGGTCGGCATATCCGGCCGGCGCCTGCACCTTGCCGCCCAGGAGCAGCGCATCCTGATGGGAGATCAACAGCCGCCCGTCGTGCGGGATGGCCGGCCACCCGACCCGGTCCATCAGCGCGTCGTGCAGCGGCACACCGCGCGCATTGCAGTCGGCGCGGAGCCGGGCGATCTCATCGGCCGGGATGCGGCCGTGGTAGTACGCCTCGAGCGTGGGGAGCCGGCGGTGGGGTGGCCGCGACCGGCCGGGGAGGTGGAGCCGGCCGCCGGTCATTCCGGCGACGCCCATGCCGATCAGCCCGCGCACGACGCCGCGCTGGAAGCCGTCCCGGGCGTGTTCGGCGACGCGCCCCTCCTGCTCAATCCAGCTCTGACGCCGGCGCCGGACGTATGCCGACTCCAGGTTTTCGCGGGTGAACGGTTTTCCCGCCTTGAGCATCTCGATCACCCCCTCCGCCAGTTGCACGCCGGTGGCCCAGGCCTCGTCGACCCCCGAGCCGGTGAGGACGTTGGTGCTGCCGGAGCCCTCGCCGATGCGGGCATAGCCGTCGCCGACGAGATATGGTTCGCCGCGGCGGCCGGACTCCTGGAGTGTCTTCGCGCCCCACGACCGCAGTGTGCCGCCTTCGAGGTGCCGCCAGAGGTACGGATGGAGCATCCAGTGCTGGAGGTAGCGGTAGGCCGTGCGCGCGGGGTGATCGAACCACGACGGCACGAAGACGCCCAGCGAGGCGATGCGGCCCGGATGCACGTAGAGGAAGCCGAAGATCTCGGGCTCGGGGTACCCGAAGGTATGCAGGACCGTGCCCGGCTTCAGGTCGGTCCGCTCCGGCAGATCGACGACCGCCTTCATGCCGATCGCCCAGTCGTGCTGGCGGTTCGCGGCGGGAAGTCCAAATTGTTCGTCGATCTGGCGTCCGACCGCGCCCACCGGTCCGTCGCCGATCACCGTCAGTTCGGCGCGGATGTCCATGCCGGGCAGGTATCCGGTCGCCGCCGCGCCCTGGCGGTTCACGCCCTGGTCGATGAGGCGCACGCCGACCACCCGGGAGTCCTCGATCAGCGGGCTCGCGACCGGGCTGGCGGGCCAGATCTGCACGGCTCCGCTGGCCAGCGTCTGGCCGGCCACCCATTGCATGAACTGGCCGAGTGAAAACACCAGGCCGCCGTGTTTGCGGAGGAACGGCGGCGCCCACGGAAGCACCAGCGCCTCATGGGCGACCGGCAGCAGTCGGCGTCCGGCCCGGATCAGCGCGTCAACGGTCCGCAGCGCGCGGGAGCGACGGCTGGCTCCCACCGGATCGAGGAGGTAGGCGATTTCCTCGTGAGTCACCGGCGCCGCCATCGGAATCTGCGCGGGATCGAGGCCGGGAATGCTCGCCCGGATGCTCCGGGCCGCGGTGACGACTCCGGACACGCCGTAGCCCAGATCGTCCGCCCGCTCGTAGCAGATGACCTGCGGCGGAAGCCCGGGCGCAGCCTTGCTTTCCACGGCGGGCGTCCCGTCCTCCTTCAGCAGCCCGCGCGACAGCGTGGTGAGGAATCCGCCCATGGCCGGCCCGAAGCCGACGCAGGCGATGTCGACTGACATCGTCTGGCGGTCGCAGGGGAGGCACGTATCCGAAGCCATGTTTACCTCTCGGTGGAACGGCTGCGAATTCGGTTCACGCCAAGACGGCAAGGCGCAAGGAGGTTCATTCCTCGAGACCATTCACGACGCGGCGGATGCCGTTTTTGATCAATGCCTCACCGAAGTTAATCAAGAGCCCGAGGCGTTTGTCGGCCAGGCGCAGATGGGTGAGGAGTTGTTTTGCATGTACCGGGGCCAGAGCTTCGACGGACTTTGGCTCAACCATGATCTTTCCGTCTACAACCAGATCCGCGCGAAAGCCCTCATCAAAATGGACACCGTCGAAAATGATCGGCACCGCTTGTTGTCTCCGGACATCAAAGCCACGCTGCTGGAGCGCATGAGCCAGCAACACTTCGTAAACTGAATCGAGCAGTCCGGGACGGAGTTTTTGGTGGAGGTGGAACGCAACATCGACGATGCCGCGGGCGATTTCATTTTCGGTCAGGTTTTTCATGGGGATGTAGGTTTGCGTTGGAAAAACCTTGGCGAGTTCGCGGCTTGGCGTGAGGCCTTATGCCGGGTAGTCGAGCGCTTCGGGGATCATCACCCTGGCCAGGGCCTCGGCGGCGCGATCCTTGGCCAGACGTGAGCCGGTCAGGCAGCCGTCGAGTTTCACCCGGAGGCGGGCGAACTGTTCCATCCCGGTGAAGTGGACGCACGGTCCGGCCTTGAGCGGACCGGACACGAGCCCGAAGACAAATGCTTCGGGCGTCCCCGGTTCCGGAGTCGGCGGACAACCGTGACAGTTCTCCGGGTTCCACGCCGGATGTTCGTTGTAGCCGAACACCAGTTCGGCGCAGATTCGGGCCACCTCGCCCGCCGCCGCGGTCGATTGCACATGGCAGAGGTCGGTGAAAAAGCCCAGCAATCCCTCCAGACCTTCCGCCACGACCGGATTGTCGGGACCATTCGCCTCGAGCGCGAGCACGTCGAGGATCTGTTGCCGGGCCGCCAGCAGCCAGCAAAGCGCGTCCGCCATGGGGAAGGTCACGCCCTGGCGGTTGCCGGAATAGAGCCGGCTGCCGGCCGCATCCGTGGCTTTCTGGAGGTGTTCGAGCGACCAGAGCCACAGCTCCATCGCGGTGGCCAGGGTGCAGGCCCCGGTCCCGGGCCGTTCCGAGGCGAGGCGCCGCAGGTCGCGGATCCAGGTACGGAAGCAGGCGAGGAAGACTTCGCTCACCATGGTCACCGAGAGCTGGCGCCGCTGCACCGCCTCGGGCCCCTCGTACGTGGCCTCAAGTTGGGCGTCCATCCATTTGTGGCCCAGGAAGCCGGGGCAGTCCTCGGTGATGCCGTATCCGCCCATGAGGCTCACGGCCTCCCGCATCACGTTCGCGCCGTGACCGGTGTTCCAGAGCTTGGTGGCCGGGCAGAGCACGTTGGCCTGCGAGTCGAGAATGAGGTACTGCACCAGCGGATCGGCCTTGAGGGCCTCGTAGCGGGCGGCGTCCCGCTCGGCGGCGGGCATGGACTCGAGCGCGATGAATTCGAGCGCCGGTTTCTGGACGGCCCGGAAAGCCTTCATCTGCGCCATTCCGCTCGCGATGCCCTGCTCGGCGAATTTGCGGTCCTTGATCTTCTCCAGCGGATCGAGCTCGTCGAACAGCCGGGCGGCGGCAAATCCGAGGGAGGCTGCGGCCTCGCCGGTGGCCCAGATGTCGACCAGCCGGTGGAGCGTGTCCTCCTTCTGCTGGAGGCCGAGGTCGTGGCGCGGCGTGCCGGGCGTGACGCTCGCGCCGCCGCGAAACCGGCTGCGCTGGTACCGGATGATGGGCTCGACCGCCGACAGCAGCTTGGCGGCGGTCATGATGCCGACCGTGACCCGGGTCCGGCGGAAGACGGCCTCGATGATCTCGCCGTGGCTGTACGTCGGAACGATGACGCCGTCCTTCACCGTGTAGCCGCCGACGATCCGGCTCGCGGGGACCTTGAGGCTGAACACCGGATCGTTGGTCGACGAGAGCTGGTGGACGAGCTTGCGGGTCGGAATGCCGCGATCGTAGACGCCGGGATCCGTTTCCTCGAGGATCACGATGCAACTGCCCTTGATCCGGGAATCGTCGGAGTCGACGGCGGCGGTGGTGAAATTGGCGAAGCCCATGTTGGTGATGAACCGGCCCCGCTTTTCGACCTGGAGCATCGGCTCGCGGCCGTCCTCCCACTCGGCCACCCGGACGCGCCCGCTGAGCAGGCCGGTCTCGACCCCGACATACGGGATGGGCTCGGTGAGGCTGAAGGCGCCGCGCCAGATCTCCCGGTGCTCACCCGGCTTGGGCGGGACGCAGCGGCTCATGTAATAATCGCGCTGTTCCGGCGTGCCCCGTTCGTGGATGGGCGAGAGCGCGAGGTTGCCGGCCAGGCTCCCGGTGGCGGCTCCGGCGTCGACCCAGGCGAGTTCGAGCGCGACCAGGGCCAGCGCCAGGTTCTTCGGCCCCTCGATGAAGCCGCCCTGGTGGGGATCGAGGAAGCAGGTCGTGATGCCGGCGTCGTCGAAGGCCTGGAGCAGCGCTTCCTTCTCCGGCGTCCACTCGTGGGTGTTGCGCGCGCCTTCGGCGACCATCCGGGCGACGATGCCGCGGGCCACCCCCCGGCACGATTGCACCAGCATCTGGAGGTCGTATCGGTCGTGATAGCGCCACATGATCTGGCGCACGTCGTCGCCGGGCAGCGTCTTCAGAACGGCGCGCGGCTTGGCAGCAGCGGGGGCATCCATGGGAGATCCTTTCACTGGCGGGGTGTCTTGGGGTCCGGGGGGGCGTCCCGGTTTTCACTGGCGCCACATGATCATCGGGCGGGGTGGGCATGGAAAGCAGCCACCATGGGGTCGGGCGAACTAGAAGCGGAAAAGGGAGGCGGCGATTAACGGCGATTATGCGTCGGAAAGGGCGCCGGCGATTCCGGCTCACCGTGGGCTTGCCGGGGGCGGACGGGCGGGTCAGGTTTCCGTAGCCACCGGTGCAGTCTCCCCCACATGGCCAGAAGCCCGGCACCCGCCTGGTCGTGCCGGCGGGCGGGGCGGGCGTGCGCGCCGACCGGTGGCTGGCGCAAGCGATTCCCGACCAGAGCCGGGCCGCATGGCAGCGGGCGTTCGACGCGGGCCTCGTGCTGCGGGCCGGTCGGCCGATTGCCCGGGACACGGAGCTGCACGCGGGGGACGCGATCGAGTTCACCCTGCCCGAGCTGAAGCCGGCGAAACTGCGGGCCGTCCCGATCCCGCTCGAGATCCTTTTCGAGGATGCCAGCCTGCTGGCGGTCAACAAACCGGCGGGAATGGTCGTGCACCCGGGAGCGGGGACGGGCGAGGACACGCTGGTGCACGCGCTGCTGGCGCACTGCGCCGGAGGGTTGAGCGGCATCGGCGGCGTGGAACGTCCCGGCATCGTCCATCGCCTGGACAAGGAGACCTCGGGCGTCCTCCTGGTCGCCAAGACGGACGCGGCGCATCGCGGCCACTCCGAGCAGTTCGCGGGCCGGCATCTGCGCAAGGAATATCTCGCGGTCGTGGCCGGCGTGCCGCGGCTGCGCAGCGGCGTGATCGAGCGCGCCATCAGCCGGCATCCGGTGCATCGCGAACGGATGACGACCGGGGAGGGCGGCCGGCCGGCGCGGACCGATTGGGAAGTCGTCGAGACGTTTTCGTCCGCCGCGCTGGTGCGCTGTCGCATCCACAGCGGGCGCACGCATCAGATCCGGGTCCACCTCAAATCGATCGGCCACCCGCTGCTCGGCGACCGCACCTACGGATGGCGGCCGCAGGCAGGCATGCCCGCGCCGCCGCGCGTCATGCTGCACGCGGAGCGCATCGCGTTCCTGCATCCGGTCACCGCGCAGCCGATGGACCTGCGCCCGCCGCTGCCCGGGGATTTCACCGCGTGCTGCGCCGCGCTCCGCGGCCGGCCGGCGAGTCCCTGATGGCGGTGATCGGAGTGAATCCAATCCGCTCCGACGGTAACCGGTGCGCACATCGAGCGTCACCTGCCCCACAACGCTACGAAATCATGAAACGAACACTTGTTCTCCTCACCGCCCTCCTTGCACTCCCGCTCGCAACCATCGCCGATCCGGCTCCGCCGGCGCCGCCGCCGCCGATACCGGCCGGGCACGCCGATCGGGCCGGACACGAGCAATGGGCGGGGCCACACCACCAGCG
>JBJKRV010000555.1:0-6204 GCA_046704465.1 Opitutaceae bacterium
GGCGCCGCCAAGGCGGGGCTGAATGCCTTCGGCCAGTCGCTGGCGCGGGCCCTCGCCCCGCGCCGCGTGCTCGTGTTCACGCTCGCCCCCGGCTGGGTGGACACCGACATGGCCGCCCCCCATCTCCACGGCCCGCGCGGCGCCGAGATTCAGCGCGACATTCCGCTCGGCCGCGTCGCCACATCCGCCGAGGTCGCCCGCGCCGCCGCGTGGCTCGCCCTCGACGCTCCCGAGTCGATGACGGGCTGCATCATCGACCTGAACGGGGCCTCGTACCTCCGGACCTGACGCCCTGCAGGGCTCGCGGCGGCGCCGGGGCGGAGGCGCTCACGGCACCCGCCCGAACAGCCACGTCGCGAGTCCGGCCATCACCAGCGTCGGCATCCAGGCCGCCGCCTCCGGCGTGAGCACGTCGCGGGCGGCGAGCACGCCGGCAAAACTCACCAGCACGTAGTACACGAAATAGAGGCCGAACGATTTCGACACGCCCACGGCCGGGCTCACGCGCACCCCCGACACCGCAAAGGGGATGGCGATGCCGATCACCACGAGGCAGCCCACCGTGTCCGCAATCAACCGGTAGTAGCGGATGGCATACCGCGTCACCTTGGGGCTGCCCTCCACGGTCAGGTACGCGATCAGACGGTGCAATTCGCGGAACGAGAGGTCGACGGGATCGCGGTCGATCAGGAGCATGAGATCGGGGTCCTCGTGGAAATTGTCGAACGTCCGCTCGGCAAAGGGCGCCGGCCGGCTGATGACGCCGGTCGCGGGATCGAACTTGATCTCATACCCGTCGAAGAACGTCCAGGTGCGGCTGGCGGGGTGGTACTGGGCCTGGCGGGCGAGAATCCGCGCGACCTCGCGGCGGTGCGCATCGAGCAGCGAAACCGACACCCCATAGCCGCGGTTCGCAAAGCGGCTGAAGCGGTCGATGTACCACAACCGGCCCTGCGCCCGGTCGTCGAAGGCCACGCTGCGCACCAGCCCGACGAGTTCCAGCCCCTCGGTGCGCGCCTCCTGGCGGAACTGCAGGCTCTCCATGATCCGGTCCGACTCCTCCACCGACCAGGGCACGACCCGCGAGTTGAGCACCCACATCAGGCCGCAACTCAGCAGGCCGAGCGCCCAGATGCCGCGCGTCAGGCGGAACAGGCTCAGGCCGGCGGCACGCATGGCGGTGAACTCGTTGTGCCGGTGCAGCTGCCCGAGGCTGTAGAGCAGCGAAACGAGCACGGCCAGGGGCAGCACGATCGTGATGAAACTCGGCACGAGCACGGCGTAATACATCACCACGTCGACCGTGCTCGCACCGGCCGACATGAGGTTGCCGAAGTCGTCGTACATCTGCGACAACACCAGCACGCCCACGGCGGCCGCCAGGACGAGCCCCAGGATCTTCAGCCATTCCTTCAGGATGTGGCGGTCGAGGATCTTCAACGCAGAAGAGGTTAAAACGGCAGGACGCCTCCGGCGCCAAGCGCAAAGCGCCGGCTCAGGGTGCCGGGGCCCCCCAGTCCGGCGACGACAATTCCACCCGCAGCAGATAGGCCGCCGCCAGCGCCAGCACCAGACTGCGTGCGAGGTCGAAGCCCAGCAGCGACCGGCCCGCCGACGTCGAGCCGAAGCAGCCGCAGGCAATGTCGAGGTGGCGGACCAGCGCGGATGCAATCACGGCGGCGAACAGCAGGCTCAGCAACAGGAGCAGGTTGGCCGCGCCCAACCGCGTCCGCCGCCACCACAGCCCGAGACCGCAGACGACCTCCAGCCACGGCAGATAGGCCGCCACGACGGCGGCGATCACTTCGGGCACCAGGCGGTAGTGCGACACGGCGGTGGCAAAACCGGCGGGATCGAGCGCCTTCCCGATGCCGGCGTAGACAAACACGGCGCTCACCACCAGGCGCACGGCCCCCGCGATCAGGGTTTCTGCGCGGCCAGCCATGAGGCCCACCCTCCTTTCAGGACATACACCTCCTCGATGCCGAGTTCGCGGCGCAACCGGCGGGCCACGGCATCGCTCGCATCGCAGGCCTCGCTGTCGCAGTAGACCACGACTCTCGCGCCGGGATGCCATGCCTGGATGAACTCCGGCAGCTCCGTTTCCCAGTGCGACTCGTCCATCGACAGCGCTCCGGGAATGTGCCGCCGGCGGTAGGCCGCCTCGTCGCGCGCATCGACGAACAGCACCCGGCCCGTCCAGCGTCCGACCTGCGCCCACGTCACCTCGGGCGGCGCCGATTCCTCGACTGCCCGGGCCGGACGCAGGGCGGCGGCCAGCAGCGCCGCCACCAGCGCCAGCACCAGCAGCGCGCCTGATTGCCGCAGCGCGCAAAAAAACACCGAGCGGCCGCCGCGCCCGGCTTCAGGGCTGCTTGACGGCGGCATAAACGACATACACCTCGGCCCGGCCGTCGATGGACGCGTGCAACCGGATCGGAGCGTCGATCGGCTGGCGCGTTTCCTTCGGCTGTACGATCAACTGGTAGCGGCCCCCGCCTTCCGGCGTCAGCCGGACGTGGAACGCCGGATTCTCGGAGACGACGCGGCCGAGCGAAACGGCCGCCGGGTTCGCGACGACGATTCGCAGTCGTTTGGCCGCCGGCGACTCGCCGACGCGCCAAAAGAGGAAGCGCGGCTCGATCGACACCGGCTCGGGCACATCGAGCGTCAGGGTCAGGTCCGTATACCGGTGCCCGGGATCGTCGGTCTCGACCGCCACGCTCCGCCGCAGTCTGCCCACATAGCCGGCCAGCGACACGTCGACCCGGATCTCGCCCTCCTCCCCCGGAGCGTACACCGCCTTGCCGGGTTCCGCCGCCATGCACCGGCAACTTGGATCCAGCGCGACGATGCGCACCGGCCGGTCGCCAGTATTGCGAAAGCGGTAGACCGCCACCGCGCGGGCCTGTCCGACGGCCGCCTTCAGGGTTAGATCCGTCGTGGCCCATTCCAGCGAGGCGGCACACGGCAGAACGCTTGCGAGCAGAATCAGAATGAGCCCGGGGGTTTTCACCGCCGTCAGCCTAGATCACGAACCGGCGATCTGCCAACCGGCCTTTCTCCGGCCATCCGCCGCCCTTTCGCCAAATCGGCCGGCGGCGGCACCGGAAGCTCCCCTTGTCCGTGTCAGCGCCGCCACCCCGGTCCGTTGATCCGGTGCACCGCAACTCGCGCCCGACCCACCTGCGGCGCTCCGGCCGGCCCGGTCGGCTCACCGCCAATAGCCGGGCACGAACACATAACCGCCGCCCTGATAAGCCCAGTACGGCGCCACATACGAATGGCAATTTGGCGGCGGGATCTCCCAGTGGCCGGCGGTCCAGATATACGCCGAACCATTGTAGACCCAGTAGCCCGGGATCCAGACCGCGTCCGGTGATGGCGCGGGCGTCACCGTATCGGTGGGCGACGACGTGGGCGGCGGGGGAATGGAAGCGACCTCCGTCGTACCGCCGACCGGCTGCTCGCCATAGAGCGTCCCCTGCTGGTGATCGACGCTGTTGCCCAGCGTGCCGCCGGCGAGCGCCCCCGCTTCGGCTCCAATCAACGCACCTGCCAGGGCGTTGTGACCGTCGCTGTTGTTGCCGAGGATGGCGCCCGCGAGCGCGCCCAGGGCCCCCCCGGCGACGGCACCTTGCTGCGTATTCGGCCCGACGCCCACGCAACCGGAGAACAGCACGGGCAACGCCGCAGCCAAAAGAAGGAGGATCGATCGTTTCATGGCTGGAAAATCTCGTGAAGCCTCAGCCTGGAACGGCGGTCATCACCGCCGGTGGAAGCCCCCGCGGTCCCAGCCGCCGCGATGCCAGCCCCCGCGACGCCACCCATCATGGTCAAAATCGCCGTGAAAGAATCCCCCGCCCCACCGGTAGCCGATGCCCAGGTTCACCGAGACCGGGCCGCCATACCAGGGCCACGGATTCCAGAACGGGTCGTAGTAGCCGCTGTAGTACCACGGCGAAGCGTAGATCACCGTCGTCGACGGCGCCCGCACCACCGTGGTCGTCGACGCGGCAGTGGCCGGCGCGGCGGTGGCCGTGGCCAGCAGTTCGTACGCAACGGTCGTGATGCTCCCGTCGGCATGACGGTAGACCACGGTGATCTTCGCGCTGGTCTGCTCGATCTTCTCAATCGACAGACTCTGCGCCGCGGCCGCCTGCGACAGTTCGGCCGGCGTGGGCAGGCGCGGCACGTAGATGATGGAATTGGGAGCCGGCATCGGGCTGGCCGGCGAAACCGCGGCCGGCGCCGGCGAGGGGTTGGACTCCGAGGTCTGCGCCAACGCTCCCGCGGGAAGGAGCGCCGCCGTCAATGCCGCCGCGGCTATGATCAGGTGTGTTTTCATGGTGTCCGTCTCCTCAACTTGGTGGCTATTAAGACCGCTGAAATTGCAAATCGGTGCCGTTTTTTTTGCCGATCCTCCCCGCCCGGCGGCTGGTCGAACCGGGACCGGAGCCTCTCAACTCGCCCATTTTAACCATCGTGCTCATGAGGGCAAGCATGGCGACGCTCGCGGAGCGCGACCGGTTGCAGTCGTGCCGAATGCACGCCACCGCACCCGGAGCGGAACATCGCGCGGGAGGCGGGGGTTGCGCCCGAACGCGATTCGGACGGTAATGCATCCATGTGCGTGCGGTACACCTTGCACAAGACGGACGCCGCGCTGGCGGTGATCGCCCAGGCGCTGGCGTGCCGGCTCACGCCGCCGGAATGGCTCGGGCCGCGCTACAACGCGGCGCTGACCCAGACGCTGCCGGTCGTGGCGTTTGACCAAAAGGAACCGCAGTTGCGCGGCATGCTCTGGGGCTATGTGCCGTTCTACGAGCGGGGCAAGGCACAGCAGCGGATGCTCCCCAATGCCAAGGCCGAGACCGCAACCTCCCTGCCGGCCTTTCGGCGTGCCGCGGAACACCGGCGCTGCCTGGTTCCCGCCAACGGATTTTATGAATGGAAGGCCGCGGGCCGGCTGAAGCTGCCCCACGTATTCATGCTGCGCGACGAGGAGCCGTTTGCCTTTGCCGGGATCTGGGAGGCGGGAGCCGAATCGCAGCCGGAGACCTTCGCCATTCTCACGACCACACCGAACGAGCTCGTGCGGCCGATCCACGATCGCATGCCGGTGATTCTGACGGCCGGAACCATGGCGCGGTGGATCGGGGATCGCCCCCTTCCGGAGGAGGAATTTCGGGAACTCACCCGGCCGCTGGCCGCGGAACAGATGACCGTGAGGCCCGTGAGCCGCTTTGTGAGCAACAGCCGGAACGAGGGTCCGCAATGCCTTGCTCCGGCGGAAGAGGAACTTCCGGAACTTCCTCTTGGTTAACGGCCTGTATTTTCTGAAACTATCGCCACCGCCAGGAATTCAGGCTTGCCTTCAGCGTGCGATGGCGTTCAATCGAACGCCGTTCTAAAGAACGCTACCATGCTCACGGAACGTCAGGAACAGATTCTCGACTTCATCCGTTCGTACCAGCAGGCCGAAGGTGTTCCCCCTTCGACCCGGGAAATCCGCCGGCATCTGGGTGTTTCCAGCCAGTCGACCGTCATGGGCCACCTGCAGGCGCTGGCCCGCAAAGGGCAGCTCGACAAGCTCGCGGACCGCAAATGGGGGCTGCGGACCAGGGAAGTGCAGGCGCAGCTTTTCGAGATGCCGGTCTACGGGGCGATCCCCGCGGGCCTGCCGGCGATGCAGGAGCAGGCGCCGGACGAGACGATTGCCGTCGACCCCCAGGTCTTCGGGGTGCGCCGGCCCAAGCGGCTCCATCTCTGGGCGCTGCGGGTCCGGGGCGACTCGATGTTCGGCGCGCACATTCTCGACGGCGACCTCGCGGTCCTCGAGCGGCGCGAGCCGCGGCCGGGAGACATCATCGCCGCCCTGGTGGATGGAACGGACTCGACCTTGAAGCGGCTCGTGCAGGTCGGCGGCAAGCCCGTGCTGCGCGCCGAGAACCCACGTTATGGCGACATCCTTCCCTCCCAGCGCCTGGAATGCCAGGGCGTCCTGGTCGGGGTGATCCGCCGGAACCGCGCGTGAAAAGAGATGGGTTCACGTGTCCGCCGCCCCCGCCACCCTTGCCGCCCTGCGGTCGCTGCTGGCCGCGCGTTTTCCGGAAAAGATCCGGGGCGCCGGGCCGGTTTTTTCCACGGGCGTCCGGGCGGTCGATGAGACCCTGGGCGGCGGCCTGCCGGCGGGCCGCCTGA
>JBJKRV010000556.1:0-3253 GCA_046704465.1 Opitutaceae bacterium
CCGGTGCTGAGGCTTTGCGTCCCGGGTTTCGGGCCGGCAGGCACGTTCCGACTTCAAGCCCGCGACCCCGAGCCCCGGGCCGTTACGGCACCAGGTCGAACACCGGCAGCGTCACCTGTTGCTCGGCGTTGCCGTTGATGAAGGTGTAGGTGACCCGCTTCGCCGTGTTGACCAGATGGGAATAGCGTTGGTACGGCCAGTACGAAACCGGCTTGCCTTCGATGCGGCTGCACAAATCGCCGGCCTGCACGCCCAGGCGGTCCGCTGGCGAACCGGCCACGACGGCGGCCACCCGCCAGTAGGCCGGCGTCTGGACGAAGCTCAGGCCCGTGCTGCGGAGCGGCCCGATCCTGATCGGGGCGAAGGTGGGCCGAAAGAAGGTGACCTGATTGCGCTTCTGGTCGAACGTCACGGCGAAGTGACGCAGGATGCCCCCGCCGAGCGAAGACAGCTCGTCGGTCACGTCGACGATGGGATCCTCGATGACATAGGCGCCGATCGCGAGCGGTTCCGCCAGCCGGCCGGTCATGCGCAGGCGGTCGCCCCCGAGGGTGGCGATCAGGGCGCCCGGCTTGGGACCATACTGGAACACCGGGTGCAGGCCGACCGTGTTGAGGCTCAGGCCGACGTCGCTGCCCGAATCGATGAGGGCGATGAACGACTCGTTGCCCAGCTGGATGGGGATCAGCGGGGTGTTCTGCTGGTTGTTGAAGGGGATGGTGACGCCCGGCAGGGCAAAGGGCAGGCCCTGGGGCGAAATGACGACCCGCGAGTGCGGGTAATCCAGCGTCAGCAGGGTGTCGCGAAACAGCGGAAAGCCGAGAATCCCGTCGATATGGATGCCGAGGTGGTTGGAAAGGTCCGACAGGTCATACTCGAGCGCCTGCACGCCCTCGAACTGGGCCGAGCCCAGCTCCAGCCGCCGCAGTTTGACCGGCTCGAGATACCGCACCTTGCCGTTGGCCGCGCGGACGGGCACCGGAGATTGGTTGGTGACCCGGCGACCGTAGCGACGCACCAGCTCGGGCGTCACGATCGTGGCGGAGGAACCCGTATCGATGATGAAGTGGTAGGGCCCGTGTTTGTCCCACTTCGCCTCGACGATGAGGAAGTTGGAGACGAGGGAGGCCTTCAGGACGCTATGCGCCGACTCGAGCCGCGTGCGGCGCGGCGGAAAGCGGAACGTGGCGCAGCCGCCGAGCCAGGCGAGGGCCGTCAGACCGAGCAACGCGCGGACCGCCGGGATGCGCCACCGGCGCGGCAGCTGAACGAGACGGAAAGGGGACGGGGCACGAAGCGGGAGGTCGGTCATTTCTGCGGAGCCGGCAGGCGCAGCCCGAGGGCGAACGGCGCCAAAACCAGCACCCCGCCGAGGCTGTAGAGAAATTTCGATCCGAGCCACCAGTAAATGAGGCAGGTCACCACCGGCCCGATGCCGCGCGCCAGTGATCCCAGGGACCGATACACGCCGAGCATGCGTCCCTGCTGCTCCACCCGGCTGTAGAGCGACACCAGGGCCGACGAGGCGGGATTGACCAGGCCCGAGCCAGCGCCGAGGAACGCCAGGCCCACGTAGAGCCAGAGCGTGTCCGCTGCAAAGCCGGTGACGAACTGGCCGATCATCACCAGCAACAGCCCGGCGAGCAGCACGGCTTTCTCGCCGTATTTCGGCGCCACCCGGCGGACGACGCCGCCCTGGGTGAGGATGAGCACGACGCCGAGGAAGAGGAAGATCTTGTACATCGAGGTCGCCGTGTAGGCGAAGCGCTCGGCGGCGAGAAACGGCAGGGAGAACTCGATGCCGGCAAAGGCGAGGATGAAGACGAAGAACAGCCAGTTGGTGCGCCGGACCGGGCCCTTTTCAAGGCTGAGCAGGGCGTGCAGAGGATGGCGCACTCGCTCGGCCCGCTTGCGGTGCTCGTGGTCGAGGGTTTCCCGGAACCGGGTGGCCACCCAGACCAGGTTGATGAGGCAGAGCACCAGCGACACCAGGGCGGCGGTCGAGAAGGGATTGACGCCCCAGCGTTCCCAGCCGGGATGGTGAAGCAGGGGGTTGTGCAGGGCCGCAATGCTGCCGAGCGCCGGTCCGACCACGAATCCGAGACCGAACGCCACGCCGACCAGGCCCATGCCCTTGGCGCGGTTCTCCCGGGTGGTGACGTCGGCCACCGCGGCCGTCGCCACCGACAGGTTGCCGGCAAAGCCGCCGCCGATGAGCCGCGCCACGACAAAGAGGAGGAACGAGCCGCTGAACACCCAGAGCAGATAGCTGAAGGCGGTGCCCGCCACCGTCACGAGCAGGACGTGGCGGCGTCCGATCCGGTCGGACAGGGCGCCCCAGATCGGCGCAAAGAGGAACTGCAGGATTCCGTAGAGCGAGCCGAGCAGGCCGCCGAAAAGCACCTCGCGGTAGTTGCCGGCGGAATGGACGAGCCGGGCGAGCGCGTCGATCATCGTCACCAGGCCGCCAAGGAACACGCTGTGGGCATCGACCCGGAGGTAGTAGTGCAGCAGGTCGGGAAACAGCGGAAAGATGATCGAGAAGCCGAGCAGATCGATGAACAGCGTCAGGAAGATGACACCAATGGAGAGCGGCTTCTGGGCGGGCGTGGGTGCGGAGGCGGCGTTCGTGGTCACAGGAGGGAGGGAAAGCAAACGCTAGTGGCGACGGTGGCCGGCGCAACTGCCGTTTCGCATCCGGTCGAACTCCGTCGCGGCGCCGGCTCAGGATCCCGGCTTCGGTGGCTCGAGGTGGAACTTGTGCAGGAACCGGTGCACCACCGGCGCCAGCAACAACCCGATCGTGCTCAGAAAGGCCACGCCACTCAAGAGGGCGTAGCAGCCGGCGAAGAGTTTGCCCGCGGTGGTGTGGAGGGCGGCCGGGGCGCCCATTCCGGCCAGGACCATCGCGGCGTCCACGAAGGCGTCGGGCCACGCGAGGCGGGCCAGCCAGTGAAACCCGGCGATGCCCAGGGACAGGCAGACGACCAGGATCGCCGCCGCGATGAGCATCTGCCGCACGAGGCGCCGGCGGTAGGCCGGCAGCGGGAGCAACGGCGCGTGCAGCGGTTCGAACATGGGCGGCGGCCGCCGGACCGCCGGACGCGGCCCGGCGTCAGGACTCAGGAAGCGTAGGGCAGCGGGAAGCGCGCCGTGAGGGCGATGACGCGGGCTTTCGTCTCCGCGACGACGGCTTCCTGCCGGTCGGTGTCGACGGCGGACAGCACGGTGTCGACACAGGCGGCGATCTCGT
>JBJKRV010000557.1:0-4256 GCA_046704465.1 Opitutaceae bacterium
CGACGGTGTTCTCTTCCCCGAAATGCACCACGTCCGTGATGTCCTCGCGAAAGGGGTAATACCCGCCTTCGTGCCGCCGCACGAGCCACCCGTTGACCCAGACGGTGGCGTCGTGCATCACGCCGTCGAAGGTGAGCCAGATCCGTTTGCCGGAATCGCCCGCCGGAAGGTCGAAGGTGCGGCGATACCAGGCGATGCTGGTGCGCGGGAAGTTGGTCCCGAGCGGCTTGAATCCATGGCTGCCGTCGGCGGTCCGGTCGAAGGGCAGCTCCACCGCCCAGTCGTGCGGCAGGTTGACGGTCCGCCAGTAGCTGTCGGCGAAGTGTTCGGCCGCCGGCCCGGAGCCGGTGCCGGAGTTCACCAGGCTCAACGCGTTCGGCCAGTCGTCGCCGAGATGGAACTTCCAGTTCGCGTTCAGCGACAGGTGCTGGCGCGGCGAATCCGCGGCCGCCAGCGGCCGCATCGCCAGCGCGACGCAGGCGCCGGCGAAAAGGGCGCGGAGCGCCCGTCCGATCCTAAACTTGGTTTTCATGGTGCATCACGGTCGGTTGAGCGCATTGAATATCAGTCGCCTCGCGGTCACCGGCTGGAACTTGCCGGCGACGCCGTTGACGAAGGCGTCCCTCAAACCCCGTAGCGCGAGGAACACGATTTCTCCCCGGCCGCTGCGGATGACGGCGGCGGCGACGCCGACCTGCGGATCGTGGTCCCGGCCGTAGCCGATGACCGAGTCGACGCCGGCGCCGGACAACCGCAGGCCGTTGCCGCTGGTGATCTGGTACGGCCAGTCCAGCACGCAGTCCGACGGCAGGCCGGCGAGCAGCCAGTGCCTGCGCCCGAAGAACCAGAAGCCCATCCAGGAGGGCCCGGAGGCGCCGACCGGTCCGGCGTAGTTCACCAATCCCTGCGCGGCCAGGAAGGCGGCGATCCCATCGGCATCTTCGCCCCCGGAGGTCAGCAGGACGACCCGCGTGCCGTCGCGGCGCGCCCGTCCGATCGCCGCAGTCAGCTCCGGCTTCCACGAGTCGTCCGTCTCCTGGGCGATCGGCGTCCAGACGCGGCCGGCCGGATCGGTGTACGGCTGCTTGCGCAGGACCGTCCGCACCACCCGGCCCGATCGGTCCTGCAATTCCACCGCGGCGAGCGTCGCATGGTCGGACTGCACGTGCGGGATCGAGAGCCGGATCGTTCCGTGCGGCGCTGCCACCGCGAACGTTTCCACCAGTGCCCGGTCCTTGCCTCCGGCCCGGGCGAAGATGTCCAGATCCTTGGCCACGATGGTGCCGTTGATCGCAACATCGAAGACCCGCTGGCCGGGTCCGTTGGAGTAGCCGTCCTCCAGGTAGAGCCGGACGGTGACCTTTCCGGGCGAGAGGCCCTGCCAGGTGTGGATCAGTCCGGCCCCGCCCCACATCTGGTGCCGGTAGAGCTCGGGTTCGTCCGTGTTGGCGACGGGCGCATCGTTGTCGCTGGGCTGCCAGCCTTCGGGGCCGCCGGAACTCGTCGCCAGCAGGATGGTCCCGACTTTGCCCTGTTGGGGAGAAAAGGGTACCGCGTCGGCGTCGAACTGGCGTTTGACGGCCGCCACGAGCGCGGCGCTCTCGCCGCCGCAGGCGATCGGACCCTTCAGTGCCGCCGGCTGCGGGTCGACCACGAGCACCGGCTCGTCGCCCGCGAGCACGGGCGGGCCGCCGGCGGCGGGACTGAGCTCGGCATGGATCGTGACCGGGCCGGCGAAGTCGACCCGGAAGCGGATGTCCGCCTTGAGCAGTTGCCCGAAAGTCTCGCCGCCGATCAGGTCGACGGGATATTCCGCCCGAAACAGCGGCGCGCGTCCGGCCTGGGAGGCGGTCACCGTCAGCCGCCAGGCCCCGGACAGGTTGCGCTCGTTGATCTGGTGCACGTCGACCACGGCGGTGCCGCCCCGGGCAATCACGTAATGGCGCGGCCGGATGACGAGGACTTCCGGCTGCGCGGCCCGACGGATGACCGCGGGGTCCGCCTTGAGCTGGCGCAGCGCATCCACCAGCCCGCTGTGGTCGTCGATCGTGGTGGACTCCCAGCCGGAGAGGACGACGTAGTCGACGTCGTTGCACATGCGGGCGTTCTCCAACACGTGCGCGGCGGAGAAATAGTGCTTCGCCGCCGCCTGGCGGAAGAGCGCTTCGGCGGTGGGAAACGCCGCGCGAAACCCATGGTCGTCCAGAAACCGGTTGTAGGCGGCAAGGATCGCCCGGTGGGCGGCCAGATCGTAGCCGGTCTGGTGGTCGTCCCGGTACCACCGGACCACGGCGGCGTGGTCGTCGGGCGAGGCGCCGGTGGCCATCTCGCCCCATACCACGATCTCCTTCCGGTTGTCGGAATGGTACTCGTAATCCGTGGGCGACCGGTACATCGCATCGGTCCACACGCCGGGCGAATCCATGGCGGTGTGCTGATCCCACCAGCCGGAACGGCCGGTTCCGTCATCCTTCATCCAGGTGTCATGATACGGGAGCGACCATACCTCGCCGGCGGCACTCTCGCCGGACTTGAGCAGGACCGGGCGCGAAGGATCGGCCTCGCGCATCCGCTCGAGCGCGTAGCGCATGCGGGGATTGTTTACGTCGGGATCGGTCTCGTTCTGCAGGGTCCACAGGCTGACGCAGGGGTTGGACCGGTAGGCCCGGATCATGGCCAGCTCCTTGTCGAGCTGGTAGCGGTTGAGGAAATCGAGTTCGACGGGCTTGCCGTCGTACCGGACCTGCACGCTCGTATGCGGCGGCTCGGATTTCGCCTCCTGAAACGTGAACAGGCCGCCGCCGGCCTCGCAGTAAAGCAGGAACCCGGCCCGGTCAAAGCCGTCGACCTCCACCGCCTTGGGCATGTGGCGGTGATTCTGCAGGGAATCGAGGCCGAGGGCCCGCATCGCCGCGAGCTCGCGTGCCACCGCGGCCCGGTCGGGAAAGATGCCGTTTGGCGCCCAAAACCCCCAGGAGATCGCGGAGCGCGGCACGATCCGCCGGCCGTTCAGGCAGAGTCTCGCGTCGGTGCCGAGTCCCTGCACCCCCAGCCAGCGGAAGCCGAAGGTCGTGCGGCGGTCGGAATGAGTCATCGCCGGCAACTCGGCGGAGGCTTGGTAAAGATTCGGCTGGTCGATGTCCCAGAGGCGGGCCTGGGCGACCGTCGCATCCACCGCCACGGTGACGGTCCCGCCGGGCGGCACGCGCACGCTGGCGCGTTTCCGGAAGACCACCTGCCCATCCCCTGCGATGGCAAAATCCACCGGCCCATCATAGGCCGGACCGGTGGAGGTGATCTCGGCCCGGAGGTGCACCGAGCGTGGATCGGGTTCATTGAAGACCGCCAGGTCGCTCACGCTCACTGGCCCGCGCACCGCCATCTCCACGCCCCCGGCCAGGCCGCCGAAGGCATGGGTCGCGGGCAGCGTGTAGTCGCCCCAGGTCATCGTGAGGAAATCCATCCAGTCCAGCCGCCCGCCCGGATTGGTGATGCGCACGGCCAGCAGGTTCTTCCCGCCCGGCCTGATCGCGTCCGTGGCATCCGCCGTGAACGGCGTCTCCCCGATGAGGTTGTAGCCCACCAGACGGCCGTTCACGTAGATTTCGGCCCGCAGGCGGGCGCCGGGGAAATGGAAAATCAGCCGCTCCCCGGGGCGCAGGGCCGGCGGCGTGAACGGCCGGTACCACCACGACACGCCCTGGTAGTAGCCGTCGGCGGCGACGATCGCCGCCGGCGAGGTCGACGTCGCCGTGTGCGCCGGGGGCCGGTTGAAGTAGTATTGTTCAACGGTGGCCGGCAGCAAGACTCCGATGCCGGCCTGCGCATTGAGCACCGTCCACCCTCCGGTCGGTGGATGCACCGGCAGGTCCTTGAGCACGACGTCCTCGGGCAAATAGAGGGTGTCATGCTGCCAGGCGGCCCGGGCGTCCAGCCACAGCCGCCATCCCCGGTCCAGGTTGACGGCGCCCGCCACGTCCGCCCGCACGGAGCCGGCCGCAAGGAGGGATGCAATCAGCAAGATGCGGCTACGGGTCTTCATCATTGATTCGAAGCTTTTGGGCGGGCGACTGACGAATCCCTGACCAAACCGATTCCCCGGCACGGCGGGCGGGCGGAGCAGCGCGGTCACGGCCGTGGGCCCGGTCGCCGGTGAATTCATCCTGGGGAGTCATGGGAAAATGCTCGGAAGCTCGGGAAACGACACCGGCGGCGCTGTCGCCCCCGAAGAAAAGGGTGGCGCCAGAGGTCCCACC
>JBJKRV010000558.1:0-4859 GCA_046704465.1 Opitutaceae bacterium
CGAATCGAAGGCAATTCGCGCCATCACATCCGTGCCGGCAAAGCGTTGCGGATTCTCCAATGCCGCCCCCGCGACCAGCGCCCTGGCTTCCAGGTCATAGACGCGCACGACGATGGTCGTCGTGCCAAGGTCGATCGCCGCGCCGTAGAGGGGCCCGGTGGAGGTGGCGATGGGCAGGCCGTCCAGGAGAATCCGGTCGCCGCGGCGCTCGACCGCCGGCTTTAGCGGCGTCGAGGCCACGGTCTGGGGCAGGTCGATGCCCGCCTCGGCGACGCGGAGGACGCCGCGACTGGGGCGGCGCACGACCACGCGGCCCGGCTGTGCGATCAGCCGCGCCTGGCACGACAGGCGATAGGTCGCGGGCAGGTGGCTCTCGGCCGCCGTCCTGGGGCTCAGCAATCCGGCCCCGTCTTGGATTTCCACCAGGCATTCCCGGCAGCGACCGTTTTTTCCGCACGAGCTGTGGGGCCGACAACCCAGATTTTCGGCCGCATCAAAGAGCGACGCGCCGGAGGCGACGAGGCCGGAGTTGCCATCGATGGTCAGGGTTGCCGGCATGAAGAATCAACCCTGGGACGGGTCCGACTCCGCCCCGTTGAAGAGATCCATGATCTTGGCGGACTGACGGAAGCCGGCCTCCTCCTGGGTCTCGCCGTCGCGGGGCCGGCCCAGATCCAGGGCCTCGCGGACCACCGAGAGGTAGACGGAATCGGCTTCGAGACACCGCAAGTCCTTCTCCGGGTTGCCAAGGATGAAGTCCAGGCCGGCATCCGTCGCCAGCGTGATGTAGGCATTCTCGAGTCCCTCGCGAATCGCCTTGGGGACACCGAAGGAGAAGTTGGTCAACCCGACGGAAAGATGGATGCCGGCCAGGTCCGGATCGGCGCGGATCAGCCGGATGGCGTCCAGGCTCATGTTGACCAGCCCGTACGTATCGGCGGACACCGGCGCCAGGCCGGGGTCGACGATGATGTCGTCGTTGCGGCGGCCGGCCCGGGTGTGCAGGATCTCGGCGAAGCGCCGCGTGGTCTCGTGGATTTCGCGCGCATTGAGGCACTGGGCGCCTCCGCCCGGGGCGAATTTCTCCGAGGCCATGACGATCACCTTGGTGTCGTAGGCGCGGACCAGCTCGATCATCCCGTCGAGCTGCTCCCGGGACGCCGCCAGCGAATTCAAAATCGGCTGATTGGCCCCGTTGCGCCGGTAGAGGGAGAGCGCTTTCTCGTGAAAACCGATCGCCGGATTGTCGAAGGAGAGGGGAGTGTCCGTCGCCTCCTGGAGGGCGGGCACCAAATCGGGCAGGAAAGCCAGCATCTCCTCCGGGCGCACGCGCATGGTCTGGGTGCCGTCGATATTGAGGGTCAGAAACGCGGCGCCGAGCGCGCTTTGGTGCCTGGCCAGCGCGCCGTATTTGGCGGCGTCGCGGGTCTGAAAAGCCCTCCGGGCCCGGGCGAACGAGTTGTTCATCAATTCGCCGATGAGCTTGAACGGACGGGTGGGGGGAGTGGAGGGAACGGCCATGTTTTTTCGGGATCAGGCGGGGCGCGGGTGCTTCGGGGCTCCCCGGTCGATCGGCGCCAGGCGGGCGTGGTCCAGGCCGCGGAAGGTGTTTCCCCAGCTGGAGGTATGGCGCAGCGCCTGGTTTTGAATCACGGGGGCGTGCTGCAGCAGTTCCTGCTCGCGCCCTTCCGATTTGAGCCGGTCGTACGCCCGGGCCCAGATGCATTCGAAATCCTCGACTTCGCAGCGGCCATCGCGGGTGCCGCCGCACGGACCGTTGCGCTGGTTCTTGGCGCAGGCCGACTCCGGGCACAGAAACGCGATGTCGGGCAGGGAACAGTCGCCGCAGTCCCGGCACCGAAAGAGCACGGACTTTGCACCGTGTTCGATCAGGCGCAGCATCGCCGGCCCCTGGTCGGGATCCGTGGACCGCGTGTAAAGGTTTCTTCCCATGCGAAAGGCGGCTTGATCGGGCGAAAACACCCGGTCGTGGGCCCAGCGGCTGAAGCGGTAGCCAAACGTCACGTTGCGATTCGAGCGGCGTTCAACGAGCGAGCGGGCATAATCGGGCTCCAGCCGCGTGGGATCGGCCAGTCCGGTCTCCTGATCCTCGGCGTAGTAGAAGAATTCACCGGGACGGGAGAAACGGAGTTCGCGCGCGAACTGCCGCCAATCGTCCGGATGGAACGTGGCCTCGATGGCGAGGATCGTCTCGAGATCCGCCATGTGACCGATCCCGCCATAATAGGCGCCCCGGTAGCCCAGGCCCCGGAAGATCGCGGCCTGCTTGGCCGCCAGTTCGAGAAAGAACCGGCGGTCGCCCTCGTGGCGTTCGGCGAGGGCGCACAGGTCGTCCGAAACGACCACACCGGCGATCTTGCCCGAGCGGAAGAATCGCGCCAGGCGGGCGCTCATCAGGAAGACGTTGCCGATGAGCGGCACCCGGTCCGTCTCCCAGGCCCGCAGATAGCCGATCAGTTCGGACTGTTTTCGCGCGTCGAAGCCGATCTGCCCGATGATGAAGCGCGCGCCGACTTCGACCTTCTTGCGCAGCTTGAGCAGCTGGGGCACGACCTCGTTCTCGTGCCGCTTGAAGTTGGTCGCCACCGCGCCGGGAAAGAAGTCCGTGCCCCGCAGCGCGCGGGAGCCGTTGCGGGAAATCGGCACCCCCAGGCCCTCGTTCATCTCGTGCAGCAGCTTGAGCAGGCCGATCGAATCAATGTCAAAGACCGGCTTGGCCGCTCCGCTGTAGCCGGACGCCGGGTAGTCGCCGGTGAGGGCCAGAATGTTTCGGAACCCCTCGCTGGCCATCGCCCACGCGGCGCTCTCCAGGCCGTTGCGGTTGAGGTCTTTGCACGAGAGGTGGATCAGCACCTCCTTGCCCGCGTAGAGCAGGGGCTTCCCCAGCGCCAGGGGACTGAGCTGCGGATTGCCGCCCGCGTTGTCCGTGATCGAAACCCAGTCGATCGACGGCGCCTCCGCCAGTTCGCGGGCGAAGGCACGGGTGACGGTCGCCTTCGCCTCCTCCATGGTCCCGCGTGTCGTGACCAACTCCACGCCCCGGGCGAAGTGGTCGCGATCGGCCAAAATCTGTTCGAGCGACCTCATCGCCGGCCTCAGGGCCTGAACTGGCGGCAAAGCTCGACGGCGAGCTTGAGGTTGTCCGGCGGAACCGGCGGTGCGACGGAGCAGGCGCTCGAGAGAATGAAGCCGTCCATCGTGTGGCCGGCGACTTCCAGGATTTCGGTCACGTCGCGGGTCACCTTCGCCCGGTCGCCGCGGTAGAGCGTGTTGACCGGGTCGATGTTCCCCTTGATGAACATCCGGCCGCGGAGCAGGGCCACCGCCTCGCGCAAATCGACATTGCCCAACGGCGGCGGATCGAGGCACTCGATGCCGGAGACTCCGCAGCGCATGATCAGTTCGAGCCGGTCACCGATCGCCCCGCAGGTATGGGTGTACACGAGACCGCCCTCGGCTTTCACCGCGGCCGCGATCCGGCTTTCTCCCGGGATGATGAACTGCTCGTACATTTCCGGCGGCAGAAAGCTCATGCCGGCAAAGGGACTGCTGATCTTGATCGCGTGGGCTCCCCGGCGCACCTGTCCGATCGCGAGGGCCACGGACCACTTGGCGCAGGTGTCCAGGAGGCGGGCGGACTTCTCGGGTTCCGTGAGCAGGGCCACCAGTCCATCCTCCATGCCCAGCAGGTTGAGGAAATGATCCAGGGGGGCGCGCACCTCGCCGTGGACGGAGTACTGCCGCCCGCACCGGGCGATCACGCGATCGATCAGGCCGTAGGTCTCCTCCGGGATCTCCCCGGGCGTCTTGAAATCATAGGTGCCCTTGCTCCATTGGAAGGCGCGATACGATTCCGGGGCCCAGTCGAGCGGGTGGTCGAAATCGATTTCGTCCAACGTGGGATACCTGAAGTCCGCGTTCTTCTTGTAGTAGGCATCGTCGTCCCGCGTGCACTCGATGCGGGAGCCATCCTTCAGGTAAAGCGTCGGCACTTCCAGGTCCCGGTCGATATGGTCGACCAGATCCATGAGGTGCGGGGTCCGGCCGGGCTTGTGGCAGAGGATGCCGTCGAAGTCGTACAGCTGCCGCATCCGGATGAGGCAGTCGGCCCAGACGTCGTTGTCGGTGAAATAATCGATCGGGTGGACTCCCGTGTTGATGATCGTGTGCCCGTTGGCGAGTTGGCACATCACGGGGATCTGGCCTGGCCGTTGCTGGCGCATGGCTTGATCCATCAGTTGCTTGGGCGTTGACATGGCGGCAGGGGGTCAGGCCGATTGCGGCACCTTCTGGAGAAACTTGAGGAAGGTATCCACGGCGCTCGAGGCATCGCCGGCGTAGCCGTCTGCGCCGATTTCTTCGGCGAACATCGCGCTGACGGGGGCGCCGCCGACGGCGACCTTGATATCCCGAAGATCCTCTTCCGCGGCGAAGGCCTCGATCACTTTCTGCATGTACGGCATCGTCGTGGTCAGCAGGGCGCTCATCCCGACGATCTGGGGCCGATGCTCGCGTGCCTTCGCCTTGAACACGTCGGTATTCACGTCCACGCCCAGGTCGATGACCGTGAAACCGGCGCCTTCCGCCATCATGCACACCAGGTTCTTGCCGATGTCGTGCAGGTCGCCCTTGACGGTGCCCATGAGCAGCGTGCCGACCTCCCTGACGCCCTCCCGCGCCGACAGGAGCGGTTTGAGCACCGCCATCCCGGCCTTCATCGCCCGCGCCGCCACGAGGACCTGCGGCACGTAGAGGCGGTTGTGCTTAAAATCCTCGCCCACCACGCTCATGCCGGCGATCAGGCCCTCTTCCAGCACGGTTTCCGGCGGGAAGCCCTC
>JBJKRV010000559.1:0-3385 GCA_046704465.1 Opitutaceae bacterium
AGACTGAGGAGCACGGCGAGCTAATCGTGCAGGCCACGCCCCAGCCGCGGCTGAGGGTGATCGCCACCGCCAGGGACGAGTTCTTCTACAAGCTCGTAGACGCCCCGATCAGCTTCCAGCGCGATGCCGCCAGCAAGGTGACGGGCCTCGTGCTCCATCAGGGCGGCCGCAGCGTGCCGGCGGCCAGGGTCGCGCACTGACTGCCTGCAGCCGCCCCGAATCCGCGCTGTCCTGTCCCCGGAAGAGGCAGGGTTCCACCGATGCGGAACCAACGACCGCGTTCGATCTTCGGTTTTGAGCCCCGTCACGGGCGGGGCCTGATCGTCCGCGCAATCGAGGTGGGGATCTTGGCTCTCCGAACTTGATGAAGATCAAATCACTTAGGTATCTGGATAGGCGGACGAGCTTGCCGGCTATCAGATCGAGCCGACCATGGCGCCTGGAGAGCAACTGGGGTGCGTTTTGACAATTCTGTAACACAAACTCAGTGTTGCTGTGACAATTCAAAGGCACTCTCCCTGCAGCACTCCAAAACCGATCCAAATCAAAAGGAAGAGCGCACAAAATGAAAATCAAGGTGAAGGATTCAATCGTAGCTCTCGCTGTTGCCCTGGGCCTGGTGGGGTCTTCGGCGGCCTACGCACAAACCATCAATGAGACGGGGTCCAGCCTGCTGTACCCGCTCTTCAACCTTTGGGTCCCGCCGTACACGTCGGCGCATCCGAACGTGAACATCAGCACTGCCTCGACCGGCAGCGGCACGGGCATCGCCCAGTCCGTGGCGGGTATCGTTCAGGTTGGCGCCTCCGACGCCTACATGAGCGACGCGCTCATGAAGCAGCATCCGGATATGCTGAACATCCCGCTGTCGATCTCGATGCAGATGGTGAACTACAACCTGCCCGGCTTGAACGATCACCATTTGAAACTGAGCGGTCCGGTCCTGGCCGGCATCTACAGCGGCCAGATCACGAACTGGAACGATCCCGCGATCAAGAAGCTGAACCCCGACGTCGATCTCCCCGACCACGCCATCATTCCGGTGCACCGGTCCGATGGCAGCGGTGACACCTTCATCTTCTCCCAGTATCTTTCGTTCAGCACGCCCTCCTGGAATCAGAGTGTGGGCTACGGGACCACCGTGAGCTGGCCGCCGGTTTCGGGCGGGATCGGCGCCGTCGGCAATCCCGGCATGGTCACGGCCATCAAGGACAATCCTTATTCCATCGCCTACATCGGCACCAGCTTTGAGAACGCGATCGAAAAGGACGGCCTCGGCATCGCGTGGCTCGGCAACCGGGACGGCAACTTTGTCCCCCCGTTGGCGCAGACCGCCAAGGCCGCCGCCGCGGTCATGGTTCCCAAGACGCCGAAGGATGAGCGCATCAGCCTGATCTTCGCGCCCGGCTGGGATTCCTATCCCATTATCAATTACGAGTATGCCTTGGTGAACAGCCACCAGCCCTCGGCCGACATGGCGGCGGCGCTGCGGGAGTTCTTCACGTGGGCGATGAGCCCGACCGGCGGCAACGCGCCCGCCTTCATGGAGCAGGTGCACTTCGTGCCGCTGCCCGCCCCGGTGGTCAAGCTGAGCGCGGCGCAGGTCGCGAAGATTCATTGATCCCGGTCCGCCGGTAGATTTCCGCTCCTCGCACCCGCCCGTTCGCCGGCAGTCCTGCTGTCGGCCGGGCGGGTAAAGAGCGTTTTTGGGGAGGCGTGCGAAATCCCGTTGTCACCGCCGTGTTGATCGGTTCCACTCGCAATACCATGCCCGGTTTCGGAACGGCCCGATGAGTTTTCGCAGGATCACGGCCTTGCTGGCCTGTGTGGCCGGCGGTGCCCTCATCATCGTCGTGGCCTTCCTCACGATTTACTCGTGGCCGGCCATCCGCCTGAACCGTCTCTCGTTCCTGGTTGAGAACAGCTGGAATCTCGGGAATTCCTACGGCACCCCCATCACGGTTCACGGCCTGCAGATTCTGCCGGGGGCCCATTACGGGATTCTCTTTCTCATCGTCGGCACGCTGCTCAGCACCCTCATCGCGCTCGCGATTGCCGTGCCGGTGGGCGTGGGCGCCGCCATCTTTCTCGCGGAAGGCATGCCTCCGATCCTGCGGTCCTGGCTTTCCTTCTTTGTCGAGCTGCTGGCTGCGATCCCCAGCGTGGTCTTCGGCCTGTGGGGCTACGCCGTGGTCATCCCGTTCATGGGGCATCATGTGTTCCCCTTCATGGAGAAATGGCTGGGCTTCATCCCCTTCTTCTCCGGTCCGACCGGCAGCGGCTACGGGCTGCTCACTTGCGGCTTTGTGCTGGCCCTGATGATTGTGCCTTTGATCACGGCGACCTTGCGCGACGCGCTGGTCAGCCAGCCGAACGGTCTTCGGGAGGGCGCGGTCGCGCTGGGGGCCAGCCGATTTGAGGCCCTGTGGACGGTGCTGCTGCCGGCCACCCGCCGGGTGCTGATTGGATCCAGCATTCTGGCTACGGGCCGCGCGCTCGGTGAAACCATGGCCGTGCTCATGGTCAGCGGCAACGCCCTGAACTACCTCCCCGGCAACGTCTATACCCCCATTTCCACCATGGCCTCCTTCATCGTCTCGCAGCTCGACAGTGCGCTGCAGGACCCCACCGGCATGGCGGTCCGCTCCCTGGCCGAGGTGGCGCTGGTGCTGTGTGTGATTTCAGTCATCGTGAACAGTTTCGCCCGCCTCCTCCTCTATTATGAGGGCCGGCGGGCCACGAGGGTCGCCTGATGGATGGGACGACGACCGAGCTTCGCGATTCCGTGGGCCCCGCCTTCGTCGGCCGGAGCCTTCGGCGTCGGATCTTCGACTACCTCTGCTGGGTCTTGAGCGGGCTGGCGTTTCTGCTGCTGGGCGGCGCCATGATGTGGATTCTGGTGATGATCTTCACGCGGGGGTTCAGCGCGCTCACGCCCGAAGTCATGACGCACGTCACCGAAGGAACGGGGGGCGGGCTGCTCAACGCCATTGAAGGGACGGTGGTGCTCACCCTGGGAGGTCTCGTCCTGGCCGTCCCGCTGGGAATGGCGGCGGGCATCTATCTGGCGGAATTCGACTCCGGCCGGCTGGCTCCGACCATCCGCTTCCTGGTCGACGTGCTGGTCGGCGTGCCCTCGATCGTGATCGGCTATTTTGGCTATGTGACCATGGTCGTGGGGCTGGGATGGCAGCTGTCGATGGCGGCGGGATCCGTGGCGCTCGCCATCATCTCGCTACCCTACATCTGCCGGACCACCGAGATGGCTCTGCGCCAGGTTCCCCGCAGCTTGCGCGACGCCGCCTACGCCCTCGGCGTGCGCGAGGGCAGGGTGACGCTGGGCATTTGCGTCCCGACGGCGCTGCCCGGCATTCTCACCGGGGTT
>JBJKRV010000560.1:0-7027 GCA_046704465.1 Opitutaceae bacterium
GGCCTTGTACGCCGGGTAGGCTTGGGGAAACTGGCGCGCCATGATGCCCTCTTCCACGTGGACGCGGCGGAGAAAGATCAGGATCACAATGACCAGAACGGGCAGCCAGAAGCGCTGGCCGGCCAGCGCCGTGCCAATCAGGGCGGTGATGGCGCCGGTGTAGATCGGGTGCCGCACCAGCCGGTACGGGCCGGACGTGACCAGTTCGTGATCGACCTTCAGGGACGGTTGCGGACTCCAGTCCGAGGTGGCGGCGGGCCCAGATGGCGAAGGTTACCCCGAGCGCACAGAGGACGGCGCCGGCCCCGCGAATCACGGGGCTGGCCACCAGCAGTGGCGTTTTGGCCGGGCCGAATACGCGTTTGAAGGTGGCCGGCTGGAAGTGCGCGAAGGCCAGGAGCGCGCCGATCAGGGCGATCCGCGATCCCGCCCAATTAATCCAGCCCCACTTTCGGCCGGGCGCCTCCTGCTTCACGTTCCGCGCGGAGACCGCCCAGTAGATCAGGTAGGAAAGCCAGGAAATCACCATCAGCCAGTGGGTCCAATGCTCGGCGAAGGCCATTGCGATGCCGGGCAAGGTAACGACGCCCGGGTCGGGCGCAAATCCCGGCCCGCCGCGCGGGGTTGCTAGTGGTCAGGCGCCGGGGGCGCGATCGGTCGGTTCGTCACCAGCCAGTTCCGGCCGGTTCGACCCAGGACGCGCGTCTCCGGGGCCAGGTCGCACAGCCGCGCGAAGCGCTGCGGCCGGCTGGTGAAGAGATAGACGCGGGTCGGCCCGCGCCACAGCGATGCGAACTGCCGGTCGTCGAGGAAAGCCGACGCGGCGCCGGGGTAGTGGGAGCCGAAGAGCAGGTCGGCCGTGCGGCCGTCGAGGATCTTCGCCGGCCGGCCGGTGTAGAAGTCGACGCCGGCGAAGAAGCCGTAGGGACCGTCGATCACGACTTGCTGCCCGGGCCGGAATTCCTGACGCGCCAGCTCCGCCAGCGGTGCGAGCGACCGTTCGGGGGCGAAGATCACAAAGCCGCGCTGCAGGATCAGCAGCAGCACCGCCTGGGCGCCGACGAGCACGATCACGGCGGCCCGGTGACGCCTCCGCAGCCAGAGGAAGGCGCCCACCGCGGCGCCGGCCAACAGGACCGCCGTCGCCAGACGGAAGAGCGAGATCAGGGCGCCGAAGTCCGGATCGAGATCGATCGTGGCGCCGGACATGAGGCCGGACGGCAGCGCGACCGGCCCGGCGCTGCCCTTGGGAAAGAGGTTGTAGAACGAATGGTTCTCGAATCGTCCGAACATGGCGCAGAGCGGCACCAAGGCGGCCGCCACGGCGGCCAGCGCCAGCCAGGCCCAGGTCGTGCCGCGGAGGCGCGCGCGGGAGTCTTCGGTTGAGGCGGACGCCCAGAGGCGTCCCACGCACAGGGCGAGGGCCGGCAGGGCCGGAAGCGAGTAGTGCTCCTGGCGCGAGCGACAGACGGCAAAGAAGCCCACGACGACGGCCGCCCAAAGGAGCACCAACAGGGCGCCGCGGTCCGCCTTGCCGGCGGGGTGGAAGCCCGGCCAGGACCGGCGGATCGCCGCGGGCAGGAACAGCGTCCACGGGAAAAACCAGACGGCCGCGATCGCGAGGTAGATGAGGACCGGCAGCGTGCGGTAATCGATCGACTGCGGATCCCCGAGAAAGCGCCGGAACTGGTCATTGACGAAATAGAACCAGTAGAATCCCGGATTTGCCGCGCCGACCAGCAGGTGCCAGGGGGCCGCCACGAGCAGGAACAGCGTCCCGCCCCGCAGGAACTCCATCCGGCGCAGGAGCCGCCAATCGCGCGTCAGGAGCATGAAGGCGCCGAGCGTCAGCGCCGGAAACACGACGCCGATCAGGCCCTTGGTCATGACCGCCAGGGCCATCGCGCCCCAGCCGGCGATGACGGCCGCGGGGCGCGGCGCGTCGCCCAGCAGGCCGCGGGCAAATCCAAGGTACGCCGCCGTCAGCAGTGCCACGAGCAGCATGTCCGGCAGGCCGATCCGGCCGAAGATGAACCAGCCGAGGCTGGTCGCCAGGACGGCCCCGGCCGCCAGGCCGGCGCGACGCCCCCACAGCTCGCGTCCGATTCCGTACGTGAATCCGACGCCCGCGATGGCCGCCAGCGCGGTGGGCAACCGGACGGCGAACGCCGTCGTCCCCAGCAGCTCCAACGCCAGGCTGTCGAGCCAGTAGAGCAGCGGTGGCTTCTCGAAGTAGCGGATGAAATTGAGGTGAGGCGTGAGCCAGTCGCGGAGGACGATCATCTCCCGCGCCACCTCGGCATACAGCCCCTCGGCGGGATCGTAGAGACCGGCGGACCCGAGGCCCGCGAGGTAGATCGCGGCCGTGCCCAGCAGCAAGCAGACCAGCGGCGCGCGGGACCAGGCGCCGTCGGGCGGTGGGGCGTCGTCATGGTGCATTTGGGAAACGCAGCCAGGACCGGCGGGCGCCGGAAGGCGTGGCCAAACTCCCGTCCCCCGGTCGCGGACGCCAGCCCAAACTGCCCGGAGCTTTTCCGCGTCTTTTGGCCGAATCGTGACGCCACGGCTCGCCGCGCGCCGGGCGTTGTCCCGGAGTTTGACCCGGCGCGGACGTCGCCCAGAATTTCTTCAGGCCACGATCCCATGAAGGACATCATGGAACTGAAACGACTCGACTCGCCGGCGCCCAAACCGCAATCGCTCGCGTGGGACGGCGCCACCCTGTGGATGGGCTCCCGCCAGACGCGCCGCATCTATGCGATCAACCCGGCCACCTGGGCGGTCACCTGGGAGACCGAGGCGCCCGGCACGCCGTACGGCCTCGCGGCCGTCCGCGGCGAGCTCCGCGTCCTCTGCAGCGAGACGGCCGACGATCACCGCATCATCCGGCGCTGCCTGCCGGGCAAGGGCTTCGACCCGAAGTATGCCCTGCCGTGCCCGGACGACACCGGCTCCCAGCTCGGTTGGGACGGCCGGCGGCTGCACGTCAGCCAGTGGTATCCGAAGAAGGTGCTGGCGCTGGGCGATGACGGCCAGGTCGAGCGGATCATCGAGGTGCCGCACGGCATTTGCGGCCAGGTGATCGTCGACGGCATCATCTATCTGGCGACGACCGACGCGGAGGACACCACCGATTACTGGCTCACCCGCGTGGACCCGCGTCCGTCGCAGCCGCGGATCGAGGACCTCGCCCGCATTCCCTTTGCGGCCCGCGCGCTCGCCTACGACGGCCGCCGGTTCTGGACCAATCACCGGGAGCAGAACCAGATCGTGTGCTTTGAACGGGCCGGATAGGCCGGGGTTCGTGCACCGCGGCACTCACCGGGGACAGGGACCAGCCTCGGGTCCGACGCCCCGGCCTTTTTGTACTCCTTGGGCCGCTGGGCTGCGAGATCACCTCGGACCTCGGACATTTCCGGGCCGCCAAGAGGAGCAGGAATCGCCAAGAGACCGCCTTGGTCTCCGCGCATGTTGAGCGCTTTTGCGTCCTTCAGGTGCTTCACTTGGTTGTGGCGGCGCCACGCAGGGATCTTTCGTGGCCCGGTTCCACTCAGTCTGCTCGTCGCGAGATTGAGCACAGGCGAGGACGGAGGACCTCGGCCCGAATCCCGGTAGCCGGAAAAACCCGACGCTGCGCCCGGTCCCCGGTGACCGCCGCGGCGGCGCCTAGAGGTTTTTGTCGAGAAACGCCTCGAGGTGTCGGTAGAAATTGATCCGCGCGGCCTCGGTGTGGAAACCGTGGCCCTCGTTGCCTTCGTAGACCACTTCGTAGATCTTGCCGTATTTCTTTAGCTTCGCTTCCAGCTCGTGCCAGTTCTTGATCAGCACGCGCGGGTCGTTCTCGCCGTAGGCGTGCAGGGTGGGGACCTTGATCCGATCGACGAAGTTGATCGGCGAGCGCGCCGTCAGGGCCGTTTTGTCGTCGCCGACCAGGTGGTGGTAGTACGCCTTGCCCCGGGTGGTCATTTCGTTTTGCCAGCTGGCGATCAGGGTGAGGTCCGACACCCCGGCGTAGTTGACGGCGCAGCGGTAGAGATCGGGCGTAAAGACGGCGCCGGCGAGCGCCGCATAGCCGCCGTAACTGGCGCCGTAGATGCAGACCCGCTTGGGGTCTGCGAATCCCTGGGCGACCGCCCACGCCACGGCGTCGCTCAGGTCATCCTGCATCCTGCCGCCCCATTCGCGGCGGCCGGCCAGGAGAAACGCTTCGCCATAGCCCCCCGAACCGCGGTAGTTGGGCTGCAGCACGGCGTAGCCGCGGCTGGCGATAAACTGGACCTCCGGATTGTAGCCCCACACGTCGCGGATTCCGTACGGGCCGCCGTGGGGCAGGAGCACCAGCGGCACGCGCCGGCCCGCCGCATTGGCCGGCAGCGTGAGGTAGCCGTGGATCGTCAACCCGTCCCGCGCACGGAATTCGATCGGCTTCATCGGCCGCAACTGATTGCACGGTATCCGTGGGTATCGTCGGCCGAGCTGGACCAGTTGTGTCTTGCCCCTCAGATCGAGCAGGTAGTACTCGCCGGGATTGAGATCGCTCCGGACCGAAACCGTGAAGATGTTTTCGTTGCGGTCGGCGCTTTCGATCGTGATGTCGTCGTGCGCCGGGAAGGAGGCGCGCAGCGCCTCGAAGACCTTCGCCAGCCGGGGATCGAGCCATTTGTAGTCCCGCTCCTCCGGCCCGTAGCGCACCCCCTCCACGCGGGCGTGATCCCACGACAGGCGCACGGCGGCGATGGGACCGTTTTCGGAGCGGAACAGGGGCGGGCCCCATTCGCGGGTCTCCAGGTCGAGCCGGTAAAGGGCGTCGTGACCCTCGCGATCCGCCCTGGTGAGAAAGGCGGAGCGGTCGCCGGCGGCGAAGGCGACAAAGCGCACCGGACTGAGGTCGGGATCGATCCCGTCGCCAAACTCGGCGATCGGCTTCCAGCCACTCGCCGCCTCAGGGCGCACCTCGTGAATCGTCCGGCTGCCGTCCTGCCGAACTCGGTAGCGGACGTCGCCGTTTCCGTCCGCGGCCCATTCGGTCGTGTCGGGATCGTAACCGAAGACCCGGAAGCGGTCCGCCGACAGCAGATTGACGTCGAAAAGACCGACGGTCCAGCCGCGGGTCATCGTCCGCCCGTACACGAGAATATGGGTCGGGTTGGAATCGAGCCGGTCGACGATCCACGCGAACGCCGCGTCCGGCCGGTGTTCATGGAGGGGTTCCGCCAGAATCTTCACACTCTTGGTCGCCAACTGGTAGGTGAAGATCGCAGGGGATTCGCGGCCGTTGGGATCGGCGCTGCAAACGATCCGGTCGTCGCCTTTCCAGAAGATCTCGGTGATGTCGGCGTCGTACGCGCGGGTGACCGGCTCCACCTTTCCGGTCGAGAGGTCGAGGAGGATCACCGAGATCCGGCCTTCGACCGGGGAGAGAAAGGCGACGTACCGGCCGCCGGGAGAGACGATGGGCGAGGCGATTTCCGGATTCTGGAAGAACGCGTCGACGGGAATACGCTCAGCCGCGCGTCCGTCGACCACCGCGAACAGTACCAGAGCCAGCCCGAGAGTTGAACGCTGGAAGGGCATGCCGGCTTTTTGTCGGCCACGCAGGCAAGGGTCGACCATTTTTGTGGGCGTCTGATCGCCTGATGACTGGACGACCTCGGACCACGGACCATGGATCACTTGGAAGTGTGTCAGTTTGGTGGAACCGACGCTCCGCGCCGGTTCAAGCCCGCTCGGCCCCGCCGCGGCGGCGGGGTCGGAGATCGGGCTCCACCCAGGCAGAATTGGATCGTAACTGATACACCAATCTTTTTCTCGGCGTTTCCGCCTCTGTCCTCTGACTTCTGACCTCTGATCTCTCTCCTCTGGCCTCCGGCTGCCGCCCGCTTACTCGACCGGAAACCGATAGAGCGTGACGCTCAGCGGGGCCACCGTGAGTTCCGCTGGCACCGCGGCGACGGCCGCCTCCACGATCCTCACCTCGGGTGGCTGTCCGGGCTCGTTGTGCGCCTTCAGGCTGGGCGCGACGATCGTCCATCGGGTGCCCGAGCCCGCAAGCGTGATGCCGGCAAAGCGGGCGCGGATGCTCTGGGCGGTCTCCGTGGGATTGACCACCGCGACGGTCAGCGCGCGCCGGTCCGACGTCAGCGACGCCGCGACGTCGAGCGGGTAGGTGGGGCTGCCGGAGGGGACATGGGGCCGGTCGATGCCGATCGTGCCCTGAACCGGGTGCTGCGGCGAGTCGCCGGTGACGGAAACCGGGATGGTGCCGAAGTGATGCCGGTAGAGGTAGAACACCAGCCCGAGCGGGCTGTAGGTCGACTCGGCGCCGTTGAACTCCAACGTCGAGATGAACGCAGTGTGGCAGGCCATCGCGATCAGATCCGTGTGGCGGAACATCTCCTGCAGGCCTTCGGCGGCGCAGAGCGCGGAGGTGACGGGGCCGCGCGGTCGGTTGGCCCATTCGTCGATGGCGAGCTTGATCTGCCGCGCGCGCACCGCGGGCATCATCCGGCGGTACTCCTGCATGGCTTCGACCGCGCAGAGGACGCTGTTGGGCATCCGCCGGATCTGGTCCACGAGCGGCTCGGTCGTGGGCACGAGATTGCGCTTTTGGAGGTCGAACGCGGCATCGATGGTCGGGTACATGTGCTCCGACAGAAGGTCGATGTTGTCGACGCAGTGCTTGAGGAGCTGGCCCGAGAAGTCCTCCTCCGAGCCGAACGGGTAGGGCAACGGCCCCGGCGGCGGGTGGGGGAAATACCGCCCGATGGAACTCGTGACGAACGGGCTGGCGCCGCACGCGACGAGCTGGATGCCGGGGTCGACGGCGCGCATCGCCGCCGCGAATTCGTTGTGTTTGATGACAAACTGGTCGACGGACATGAAGCCCAGCTGCCACGGACCCCACATCTCGTTGCCGATGCCCCAGAACTTGACGCCGTAGGGCGCCCGGTGGCCGTTGTCGGCGCGCAGCCGGCCCATGGGCGTGTCCGGCGCACCGTTGACGTACTGCACCCATTCGGCCGCTGCA
>JBJKRV010000561.1:0-2534 GCA_046704465.1 Opitutaceae bacterium
ATTTTCGAATTGGACGCCACGCCGCTCATCGATCAGGAACGGCCCAATGTGCTCGCCGTCGAGGTGTTTCCCCCGACGGAAAACGACTTCGGCATCAACCTGGTGGACTGGATGCCGACCCCACCTGATCGGGACATGGGGCTGTGGCGAAGTGTCTATCTCACCGCCAGCGGTCCTGTTCGCGTCCGCTATCCCGAGGTGGTCACCCATTTCCCGGACGATTCGCTGCAGCGGGCGGACCTGACCGTGCGGACGGAATTGTATAACGACACCGATTCGCCGATCGCGGGCATACTGCACGCCGCGCTCGAAAGGGTCTCGATTCAGAAAAGGATATGCCTGGGGCCGCGCGAGAGACGCACGGTCCTGTTCACTCCTGGCGAATTTCCCCAGCTGAGGATCAAACACCCGAAAGTGTGGTGGCCGGCGGGATGGGGCCAACCGACGCTGCACAAGCTGACGGTGACGTTCGACATTGCTGGCGCCGCATCGGATTCGCAGACCATTGACTTCGGCATTCGGGAAATCACCGGTGAATTATACGGCCATTCGCCCCGAATGGGTAAGTTGTATGACAACAACGGGGATTTCACCGACATCAAGACCGACCGGCGCCCCCTGCTGATCCGGGTGAACCGCCGGCCCATTTTGATCCGGGGGGCCGGGTGGTGCCCTGACATGCTGCTGCGCACCTCGCCGGAGCGGCTCAATGCGGAGTTTCACTACTTGCTGGATATGCACCTGAATGCCGTCCGGCTGGAAGGGAAACTTCCCGCGGAGCGTTTTTTCAACCAGGCAGACCGGATGGGCATTTTGATTCTGGCAGGCTGGTGCTGCGGAAACCGCTGGGAGTCCTGGAATAGCTGGAAGCCCGCTGACTATACGATCGCTTACGAATCCCTGCGCACACAGATCTTGCGCCTGCGGCACCACGCCTGCCTGGCCCTGTGGATGAACGGCAGCGACAACCCGCCTCCTCCCGAGGTCGAGACGGCTTACCGGAAGATCCTGGTCGAAGACGGCTGGCCCAATCCCTACATCTCCTCGGCCAGTTCCATGCCGACGCCGGTAAGCGGTCCGTCAGGGGTCAAGATGACCGGGCCGTACGACTATGTGCCGCCGTGCTACTGGTTGCTCGACACCAACCATTTTGGCGGAGCGTTCGGCTTTAACACCGAAACCAGCCCTGGCGCAGCCATTCCCGACTTGGGCAGCCTGAAAAGATTCCTGCCCAAAGGGAAGCTGTGGCCGATCAACCGCCTTTGGAACCTGCACGCGGGGGCGGGCAGCCTGAACAACAACCTGAACCATTTCAATGAGGCGATGGACGCCATCTACGGCGCTCCCAGAGGTCTGGATGATTACCTCCGGAAGGCGCAGGCGATGGCCTACGACGGCGAGCGCGCGATGTTCGAGGCTTACGGCCGGAATAAATACGAGTGCACCGGTGTCATCCAGTGGATGCTGAACAACGGGTGGCCTTCGGTGATCTGGCACCTGTTCGACTATTACCTCCAGCCCGCTGCGGGTTACTTTGGTGCCAAGAAGGCGTGCGAGCCACTGCATATCCAGTACTCGTACGACGACCGCAGCGTGGTGGTCGTCAACAGCCTGAACCGGGGCTTTGCGGGTTTGACCGCCGAAGCGTCCCTGTACGATTTCAACTTGCGGCAGTTGTTCACGAAGAAGGTCCGCCTGACCTCTGCCGCCGGCAGCGTTCAACGGCTCTTCGTGATCTCCAACGACAGCCTCGATACCGACGTTTCGTTCGTGCGACTGACGCTTTTCAGCCAGGAGGGTCGCATCGTAAGCAGGAACTTCTACTGGCTCCCGAGGAAGCTATCGACCTTTGACTGGTCCTTGAGCCAGGCAAGGGCGCATCCGTATTACACCGCCGTGAAGAGCTACGAGGATCTATCCCTGCTGAATCGGCTGCCGGAGGTGCGCCTGGAAGCGGTGGCGTCGGCGCGCCACCTGCCGCAAGGTGAGGAAGTCGCCGTCACCGTGCGCAATCCGTCCGGGAATCTCGCGTTCCAGGTTCATCTTTCGCTCGTCGGCGCCGGGTCGGGCGAGGAGGTTCTTCCTGTTCTATGGGAGGACAACTACCTGGAGCTTATGCCCGGAGAGTCGCGGACCGTCGTCGCGCGTTACCTTTCGGTCGCCGATGTGGGGCGCCTGAAGCTCGAGGTGGGGGGGTGGAATATTGGCAAGGAATCGGTCCCCGTGGCGGAACCAGGCGCGGCTGCCGGCCGCACCGTGCGAAGGTAGACCTGCCCGGGACTTCGACCAACCAGCTCCGCCCTGTCCGCCCAGTCTAGGTCGTGAGAAAATCGATCGGGACGGCGAAGGTCACCGTTGTCCCCGAACTCGGCTCCGAGTGATAACGGCAGATCCCGTGGATGTCCGTCAGCCGGCGCGTCATGTTCTCCAGGCCGTTGCCCGGAGCCAGACGCGCCGAAGCACCGTTGCCCACGGCGCCCGCGGAGAAGCCCCGGCCATTGTCCTTGATCGTCAGCTCGAACGCATCCGCCCGG
>JBJKRV010000562.1:0-3210 GCA_046704465.1 Opitutaceae bacterium
CCAGACGATCCGAGCGATTCCAAAACCTCGACCCAGAGCCCGAAATCCAAGACCCAGAACCGGCGGGGCGCCAACGGCGTGCCGGCGCCCCTGGCGCAGCATTATCGCAACTGGTTTCTCGACTACGCCAGCTACGTCATCCTCGACCGCGCCGTCCCGCACATCGACGACGGCCTGAAGCCCGTCCAGCGCCGGCTCCTGCACACGCTGTGGGAGATGGACGACGGCCGGTTCCACAAGGTGGCCAACGTCGTCGGCGCCTGCATGCGCTACCACCCGCATGGCGACGCCTCGATCGGCGCCGCGCTGGTCGGCATGGGCCAGCGCGGGTTCCTCGTCGAGCCCCAGGGCAACTTCGGCAATCCGCTCACCGGCGACGAGGCCGCGGCGGCCCGCTACATCGAGGCGCGGCTCACACCCTTTGCCCGCGAGGTGCTCTTCAATCCGAAGACCACCGTCTGGCAGCTCAGCTACGACGGACGCAACCGGGAGCCGGTCACCCTGCCGGCCAAGTTCCCGCTGGTGCTGCTGGACGGCGCCGAGGGCATCGCCGTCGGCCTTTCCACGCGCATCCTGCCGCACAATTTCAACGACCTCTGTCGCGCGGCGGTCAATCATCTCCAGGGAAAGACCTTCCGCATCTACCCGGACTTCCCCACCGGCGGCATCGCCGACTTCGCCGAGTACAACGACGGCGAACGCGGCGGCCGGGTGAAGGTCCGCGCCCGCATCGAGCAGCGCAGCAAATACGTGCTCGCCGTCACCGAGATTCCGTTCGGCACCACGACCACGTCGCTGATCGAATCAATCCTGGCCGCCAACGCGAAGGGCCGGATCAAGATCCGGCACATCGACGACAACACCTCCGAAAACGTCGAGATCCTCATCCATCTGCCGGCGGGCAGCGAGCCCGACCAGGTCATCCAGCAGCTCTACGTGTTCACCGACTGCCAGGTTTCGATCGCGCCCGCCGCCTGCGTGATCGAGAACGACAAGCCGGCGTTTCTCGGCGTGCGCGAAATCCTGAAGCGCAGCGTCGAGCGCACCCGGGCGCTGCTCCAGCAGGAGCTGGAGATCAGGCTGGGCGAACTCGAGCAACAGTGGCACTGGGACTCGCTCGAGCGCATCTTCATCGAGGAGCGCATCTACCGCCGCATCGAGAAGTCGAAGACCTGGGAGAGCGTCCTGGGCGAGATCCGGGAAGGGCTGCAGCCCTTCGTCAAGCAACTGCGCCGCCCGGTCACGGAGGACGACATCGTCCGGCTGACGGAGATCCGGATCAAGCGCATCTCCGCCTACAACCGGTTCCAGGCCGACGAGCAGATCAAGAAGATCGAGGGGGGCCTCAAGGAGGTGAAACACCACCTGCGGAACCTGACGCCCTATGCCATCCAGTGGTTCGAGAACCTGGCGGAGAAATACGGGAAGGGACGCAAGCGGCGCACCCAGTATGACGAGATCGAGCAGATCAGCGCCGCCGCCGTGGTCTCCGCCAACCAGCGCCTGTACGTAAACCGCGGGGAGGGCTTCGTCGGGCTCAACTGGCGGAATCACGAGTTCGTGAGCGAATGCAGCATCCTCGACGACGTGCTGGCCATCATGGGCGACGGCTCGATGAAGGTCGCGCGGGTGGGGGACAAGGTGTTCATGGGGCCCGACGTCCGGCACTGCGCCGTGCTGCCCAAGGAGGGCGACCCGAACATCTACACCATGGTCTACCAGGACAAGGCCACCGGGAAGGCGTTCGCCAAGAAGTTCCGCCTCGGCGGCGTGACGCGCGACAAGCTCTATTCCCTGGTGAAGTCGCCCGGGTCGAAGGTGGTCTACCTTGAAATCAGCCCCAACGAGAAGGCGCTGGCGGAAAAACTGCACGTCTCGCTCGACGGCCGCAGCCGCGCCCGCGTCCGCGAGCTCGACTTTGACCTGACCCGGGTGCCGGTGAGCAACCGGTCGGCCAAGGGGCTGACAGTCACCAAGTGGCCGGTGAAGGACGTCCGGCGCGTCGACCTGACGCTCGAGACCGCGCCGAAATAGCGGCAGCGCAGCCTTGCCGCATTCGAATTTGAGAGAAGAAGACTGGCCGCGGATTTCGCGGATAACACCTTCATCCGTGCCATCCGCGTGATCGGCGGGTGCTTCCCCAATCGGCGATGATCGGCGCGAATCAGCGGTTGCCGGTCTCGCTCACCGCAGGCGCTTCCACTGCCAGCGGGCGATCAGCGGATCCAGCCGGGCGAGCAGCCAGTACGCCCAGCGACCCTTGAGTCGGTCCCAGAAGGTCCGCGCCTCGACCCAGGTCTCCGGATCGATCTTCCGGCTGACGCCGATCATCTCGGCAAACATCTCCCGGGCGCCGGCCACCAGGTCCGGATCCGTGATCCGCACCATGAGCTCGTAGTTGATCTGGAGGCTGCGCATGTCGAGGTTCGACGACCCGGCGTAGACCGCGCCGTCGACGATCGACAGCTTGGCGTGCAGCACCTGCGGCTGGTACTCGTAGATCTCGGCGCCGGCCCGCAGGAACCGCCGGTACAGCCGGCGGCCCGCCAGCTGCGAGAGCGTGACATCCGAGCGCCCGGCCAGGATCAACTGGACCCGCCCGCCGCGGCGGGCCACCCGCAGGAGACGGCGCCGGAGCGGCCACGGCGGCAGGAAATAGGCGGCGACAATCTGCACCGACCGCGCCGCCGAAACGTCGCGATTGAAACTGCGTCGGAACTCGCTGGGCCGGCGCCCCGGCCCGGCGAGCAGCAGGCGCCAGTTGTGCTGCGCGGAGTGCGGATCCGCCGGCGCGCGGCGCAGGTGCTGGAGGCGCGGGTGTTTGAAATCGGCCCGGTCGAACATCCGGTCAAAGGCGGCCGCCAGGTCCCCGGCCAGACTGCCCGTGATCTCCAGCCCGAGGTCGCGCCAGCCGCGGGCCACGCCGTCGCCGTCGTACTCCGGCGCGATGTTGAAGCCGCCGACGATCGCCACGCGCCCGTCGCAGACGAGGAGCTTGCGGTGATCGCGGTACGACAGCCGTTCGAGGGTGAGCGGATTGAACCGCCGGACTTCGCCGCCGGCCGCCGCCACCGGCGCCATGCACGCGGCCGGCAGTTCGCGCGATCCGAGCGCGTCGACGAGCACCCGCACGTGCACGCGGCGTTTCCGGGCCGCCACGAGCGCCCGGCAGATGCGCTCGGCGGGCGGGCCGGCCGCGAACGTGTAGGT
>JBJKRV010000563.1:0-2523 GCA_046704465.1 Opitutaceae bacterium
GCCCAGGCAGGCGGCGCAGTGCCGGGCGTAGGCGAGGCCGCCCTCGGTGTCGCCCGCGCCGAGGTCCACGTAGGCGGCCCGGTCATAGTGTGCCAGGCCCTCTTGTTCGACCGCCAGCAGATACTCCACTTCCTCGGGAGAGAATTTCTTGGCGTATTCCCGGCGCTGGTAGTCGGTGTGGTCGGGGCCGGGCGGGGCGTGGTGCTTGATCCAACCCGGCGTGTACCAGTAGGTGCCCGGGTGTTCGCGCAACTCGGCGGCGTAGCGGTCCTTGTCGCCGAGGAACAGCGTGATGCAGTCATGCGCCCGGGCGATGACCAGCGGACAGCGCGGGTGCCGCAGGTTCTCCACCCCCCGGCTGCACAGGCCGTAGACGAGCACGATCGTGTCCACCTCCGGCCGCGCCTCGGCCCGGTCGACGGCGGCCTGCAGTTCACGCTGGAGGCGCCCCGGCTCGTTGTGCAGCCCCTGGGGCAGGAAGGTCACCTCGCGAACCTGCGGTCGGCCGTCGACGAGGTGACGCACCTCGTCTTCCAGCACGGCGCAGGCGATCACGGCGAGGGAAGGCGGCAGGCTCATCGGCGGCGAATTCCGTCTGCAATCAGATCATCGGCGGCATGGCGGTGGCAAGCCCCTGCCCGGGAGGGCCACGGCCCGGGCGGGCGGCGCCGGACGCGAGCCGAGCACCGTCCCATTGCCTTTTGGACGGATGGCGCTAGCGTTCTCCCCCAACAAACGCCGAGTCCGAGGATAAGTCGTCATGGTAAATATCGTTTCTCCGAGCCGGATATCGCACGTCCCCGCATGGTGGACATCGTTTGGATCGTGGTCATCCCATCTCGGGATCGGCGGCCTGCTGGTTTTTGTCGGAGTCTACGTGGCCGCCACGATGTGCCTGGTTCCAAGTTGGCTCCTCAAGTACGGTGCCGGCTTCGCGTTCGGACTGGTGAAAGGCTCGTTGGTGGCCCTGGTCGGCGCCACGGCGGGTGCCATCCTCTCTTTTTTCATCGCCCGCCATTGGGGACGCGAGGCGGTTCGCCGCCGGCTCGCCGGCAAGGAGGTGTTCCAGATGGTGGAGGATGCGGTTGACCGCAAGGGAGCCAAGATTGTCTTCCTGATGCGGCTGTGTCCCGTGCTTCCCGGGGGCGCGCTCAATTATCTCTTCGGGCTCACGGCGGTCCGTTTCCGGTCTTTCCTGCATGCCAGCTGGCTGGCCATGGCGCCGAGCATTTTCCTGTACGCCTACGTCGGTTACGCCAGCCGCACGGAGTTGGGAGCTGCCTTTCGCCACGGTTGGGGGGTCGCGCGGTTCGGCCTGTGGGGTGTCGGTCTGGTGGCCGCCGCCCTGGTGGTGGCGGAAGTGCTGCGACCGCTCCGCCGGGAACGGGCGACGCGGGCGTTGGCGTTGGCGGCGGCGAGCGGGCCGGAAACCGACGACTGAGCGGTTGTCCCGGGTCGCGGCGGCTGCGTCGCGCCGGGCCGGCTTCTTGACGGATTCCCGGCGCGGGAAGATTCTTTGGTGCCGACGCGGCGGAAGACCCGCCTCGGACGCGGACCATGGAACGCCGGTCACACCCCATGCAAAGACACCCTGTTCTCGCGCTGGCCGCCACGCTGCTCCTGGCCGCATCGCTGCAAGCCGAGGCCCTCTCCCCGGTCCGTCTCGGAGATCTCACCTGCGAACACCTCGTCAATCCGGTCGGCATTGCCGTGCGCCAGCCGCACCTGTCGTGGAAGCTCCTTCCGGGCGTGGCCGATGATATGCAGGCCGCGTATGAGATCCGGGCTGCATCCACCGCGGCCGGACTGGCGGCGGGCCGGGCCGACCTTTGGGATTCGGGCCGGGTGGCTTCCGACCAGTCCGTGCTTGTCCCCTGGGGCGGACCGGTGCTCGGGTCCCGGGCGCAGGTGTTCTGGCAGGTTCGGGTCTGGGATCGGCGCGGCCTCCGTTCGGAATGGAGTCCAACCGCGTCGTTCGAGCTCGGTCTGCTGGATGCAGCCCGCGAGTGGAAGGGACAGTGGATCACGGCCGACCTGCCGCGCTACGACGTCGAAGCCGCGGACCAGGCCAATGCGTCGTGGATCAACGCCGGCTCGCGCGCCGACCAGGCCGCCGCCGCCCGGTTCGTCCTCACGCTGCCCGCGAATGCGCAGGTGCGCAGCGCCTCGGCCGATGTCGCCGCCGACGGTTTCATCACCTTGTATGTGAACGGCCATGCGACCGAGCAGGGCACGACCAGCCTGACCGCGCCGCTCCACGCCGACATCCGCGTTCGGCTGCAGCCCGGGCGCAACGTCATCGCCATCTCCTCGGCCGCGGTGCGTGGAGCCATCCGGCATGACCGGGGTCAGCCCGGCCGGAACGCGATCATCGCCCACGGCCGGATCGAGCTGCAGGACGGGCGGACCGTCGACTTCAATACCGATGGCGCCTGGAAGGCTGCCGTCAATCCGGCGCCGGGCTGGCAGGAACCGCAATCCGATGATTCGGCCTGGCCGGCGGCGACCGTCATCGGACCCTAC
>JBJKRV010000564.1:0-9195 GCA_046704465.1 Opitutaceae bacterium
GTTCAGGAAGGCCGAGGACGAGTAGTCGCCATAGCTGGTGCCCGGCACGCCGGCATTGTTGGCCCAGTTCCAGAACCAAGAGCTGCCCGTCGTGTCCTGGCCCGCCAGCCCAATCGCATCGGAGGCAACGTCGCCGGCGATCCAACCCGGCAGGAGGTACAAATAATACCCGTTGTTCCCGAGGGGATCGGCCGCGCCTGAGCCCGCCGCAGCGTTCAGATCCAGTGTCTTGAAGTAGGTGAGTCGAAGTGTTGCGTGACCGTTCAGTGTGTCGATTTCCACTCCGTAGTCATCAGTGCTGCCCTTTTCGATGGGAAGCACGCTGGCATCGAACGCATAGCGTATCTTCGGCGTTTCATTGTTGCCGTGGAAGTAGTAGGCGCTCACGTCGGTGCCATACGGCAGCTTGCCGCGGATGGACTTCGGGAGATGCAGGGTCACGCCCCAACTCGTCGAATTCGTAGTCGTTGTCACGCCCTGGCCCGTGATCCCGTAGTTCATACTGGCGACTTGGGTGTTGGGATCCAGCGGCGCGTTCGCGGATGTCTGGGTGATCTCATCCCGTCGGACGCCGAATTCGGGAATGAGCATGTCGTCCAACAGGTGGCCCTGGTACATGAACGCCGCCGACTTCAAGATCTGCTGGGTTTTGGTGCCCTGCGTATACAGATCGTTGATGTTATTGTGCCAATTAAGCATGTTGATCGGCGTGGTCGTCCAGCCTTTGTAGTTGGCGGGATTGTCGGACTGCGTCGAAGCCGCCGTCACATAGGGATTCGGGTTTGCCCACGTCGCGGTCGAATCCACTCCGGTGGCGGTCCACGTGTTATTGAAGTAGCTGGTCGTGCCGCTGGTCGGCGCGATCACGTTGGCGATGTTACTGAGGTTCAGCCCGGAAGGGGACGACACGTTGACCATGCTCGGTCCGAGGTAGGCCACCCAGTCGGGTACGCGGTTGCCCGAGATGCTCATGCCTGACGAGCCATTCATCAGCTGTCCAAACGTCGTGTCTGCCGCATACGTGTCCCAATGCCGGTCCTCGGTCTGGGTCTTGTAGTCGCCGGCCAGCAGGGTGAACGAGTGGTGCCCGAGGATCCTCGTCAACTGGTCGTCCGGCATGAAATCCGAGAACCGCAGGTCCCCGTTGGCCGTGACCTGGTAGTTGTCGTGAATAAACTTGGTGCTGCTGGCTCCCGAGCCGAAGTCGCTCGCGGCGAAGGGCCTGCCCGCATTCGGATTCTTGACGGCCATGGTGGGAAACCACGAGGGATACATGATGCTGTACGCATTCATATCGACTGAGATGAAGGGTTCGGTGTATCCGAAGATCCCCACCTGGCCCTCGTCGAATTCCTGATGATCGACGATACCCTGGATCGCAATCCGGCCGTTGAGGAGGCTTTCCTCCAGCGTGAGGTTAAACGCGTTCCAGTTCTGCCATTCCTGCTTGTTCGGACCGTCGATCAGATAGTCGTAGAAATTGAAGATCGACGGATCCGCCAGAGATTTGTCGTTGTAGAACACTGTCCCGGCCAGGGCTCCTGGGTACAAATTGGGGTCGCGGTAGTTCAAGGTCTTCGCGTAGTTGGCAAAGCCCGATGTGTAGAGCGGTGCGGCCTGAACGAAGCCACCGATGCCCAAGCCGTTGGCACCGTTCGCACCGTTGAACGTCGTCGTGGTCTGCAACAAGGCCCCGTTGGTCCCGTTGTAAATGTACGCCGCGTTGGGCCCGGGCCACAGAAAATGGTAGTCTTGGGCGTTGACCCAGGGGTTCAGTTCCGGAGGGGCGGCGTAAGTGGCGCCCGAGGGCACCGTGCCATTAAAGGAGCCGGCGCCGGTGAGCTGCATGCCCGTGTCGTAAACGAAGGGGTCGTACCCGGCCTTGTTCAACCCGCCTCCGGAGAAGTAGCCAGAGATGAAATCCATCGGCGGCAGCTCGCGAGGATTGTTGGACCGCACCCGCCCGGATTCGGCGTTGATCTTGATTGTCATATGACTGGACGGCGTGCTCAGGAACGCCGGGTCGTAGCGAAGGGCGGCATAAGCGCGCTTTGAATGATTGAAGGCTGGCTTCTGGCGATACTGGGTATCGTTGTTCAGCAGGTCGACCCGCACGGCGAGCTGGTCCGGAATGAGCACCCGGTTGAGGTCCAGTGACTCGCGTGTGCTGCCGTAGCTGCCGATTCTAGCTTCAACAGTGCCCTCATTCTTGAAGATCGCCTCGTTGGTGGAATAGTTCGCAATGCCCGAGGGGCTGCCGACGCCAAACAGGAAGGAATTCGGACCGCGAGAGATATCGATACGGCTGATGTCGAAGGAGTCCCATGGAATCTCGCTCGGAAAATAATTCCTTGTGTTGTCCAAGGGGCTGAGTCCGCGGGCGCGGTTGATCGAGTTCGGATTCAGGAGCCGCGCCGACTCGGCGTTGCTGCTGACGCCGATGCCCCGGGAAGAAACTCCCGAATAATCCCCATACAGTCCGGCAGCTTCAGTGTCGGTCGTATAGAGGAGGAGCCGCTGCGCGTCGGTGACACCCAAGTTGTCTAGAAGGGCCTTCGTCACGACCTGAATTGCCGACGGAGTGTCGGACAATTTCACCCGGACGCGCGCACCGCCGAGTGTGTCCACCGCCTGGTAGCCCTCGGTCTCCGTCGTCACCGTGAACGGATTCATCCGGATCACCTTCTCATCCAGTTGGTCTGAAGGTAAGGCGGTCGACGCTGAGGTCTGATCGTTGGTGGCAGTGGCGGAGGTCGAAGCCTGATCGCTGGCCGAATTGGGCGCCGTTTGGCCTCGCGACCAAGGAATGATCGTCAAACCGATCGCCGCAATAACGGCGACGCGAAACGCGGGAAGCACTCCCGCAAACTTGGGGACCTTGTTCATACGTGTTTGGAGTTTTGGCTACGATCGCTGCGGCAAAAGGCGTCGCAGCGATCGCTGTTCAGGGGCTGCTAGTGGGACCTGAGAAGCCGGATTAAGCAGACCAAGCGCATCTATTAGCGATGCTCTCGATCAACTTAATTATCGGTTTTTAAACGCCTGGCTTTTCTGCCACGCAATTCAACGATTGCCATTCGGGCTCTTTTTTCACGGATTTAATGCATTAAATGAAAGTGCCTTCAAAGCGGCGTCCGGTCGATGTCGCCCTGATCGGGTACGAGGACCTGATGCGCAACGGAGCCGCTGCAGTCTTCCCTCCCGAGAAAGAGTTGGCGCGGCGCTGGAGCGTCAGTCAAGCGGCCGTCAACCGGGCGGCGCTGCGTCTCATCGCTGCTGGCCGCCTTCGTCGCTTGGGCTACAAGCTGATGCCTGCGGCAACGGACCCAGGATCCGTCACACTGTCGGGCGCCCGGCTGGCGGTGCTCACCCATCGCGTCGATCGCTTCACTGGCATCGCGGAGGAGGCCTCACGGCGCGGCGTCCAAGTCGAAGAACTCTCATTCGTCGGGCGCGACACCCTGCGGCATAATCTGCGCCTCGCCGCCCAAAAGCGAGTTGACGGGGTCATCTTTCTTCTCAGCGAGGGCGCGTGGGAGTGGGATACCGAAACCGCGGACCTGGACCGGCTGCGTATCCCTTATGTCGTCTGCGAAGAGGCCCCTCCCGGCCACAACCTCGCCGCGGAAGATCTTCACGGCGCAACTTCGAGCTTGGTGGGCCATCTTTCAAGTCTCGGCCACACCAGCATTGTTTTCATCGGTTCCGTGCGGCGGGCCCACCGTTCAGCCGCCGTCCGACAGGCCTTCGAGGAAACCTGTCTCCGACTGCAGCTGCACAACTCCGCACCTCAAACGTGTGAAGTGAGTTCCCATACCAGGGAGGAAATGCGCCTGATGCTCCACCGGATCCGATCTGAGTATCCCTCCGCCACTGCGGTGGTGTTGTTTCACGTCGACCTGGTGCAGAATTTCCTTGCCGCCGCAAAGATTGAGGAAGTGAACGTGCCGAGAGACCTGTCGGTCGTGGCGATCGGCGACTCGGCCTATGCCCGCGACTGTCAACCCGCCGTCACCTGTGCCGGCTTTGAGCCACGCACAATCGGACACATGGCCCTGGACCTCCTCTGTCAGAACATGATCGAGGTCCGTCGCACCGGACGGTTGCTACCGCGTCAACGCCTGCGTTTGGAAGCCACGCTGCGGATGCGGGCATCGGTCGCCACGCGGGCCCTCAACGGCTCCCCTGGATTCGCCCGGCGCCAAAGCGCGGGACAAAATACAACCCGCGCATGGCCACAAGCCCGCGAACACCGGCTGCGTGAAGCCGAGGAAACCTGGCGCCAGCCACATCGGATGGCTGCCGGAGCCCGGGCGGGATCCTTCATCCCCTTGGACCTGCGACCGCTGGCCAATCGGTCGCTCACCCACCAGAACGGCTGGCTCGGCAATACGCCGTTGCTCCACCTCGGACCCGGTGGAAAAGCCATCCATGGGGTCACCTTCGATGTGATCGACGAGCATCAGAACCAAGGCAAGGGCGCCATCGTCCTGCGGTCGCACCGCTCCCCGTCGGCCCCCGGGCGCCTCCTTCCCCTGGAAGTGACCGTCCCGATCCGACGGCGGTTGCGGGCGATCTATTTCCTGCATGCTTGCGGCTATGCCGGCGTACCAACGCCGTTCGCCTGGTATGACCTTTATTTGACCGGCCACCGGCCCATCTCCGTGCCCCTTGTTGCCCGCGGCATGGGAGATCTGCCGTCTGACGGGCCGCAGCCCAATATCCAGGACTGGTGGCCGGAATTTCCCCAGTTTAACGGGGATGGCGTGCGCCATCTCGTGGTCACGGAAAACGGCGATCCGTTCGATTACGAACGCTACCTTTACACGCTCGAATGGCAGAACCCGTATCCCGAAGCGGAGCATACCTCCCTCTACCTCCGCTCCACCCCGACCAGGCAAACGACGCTGGCGGTCCTGGGGGTCACGGTACTCGGCGACTAGGGAGCCGGCGCCAACCGCGGAGTGCCGGGTGCGCTCACGGACGCCCGCCAGACCAGTTCGGTCGGGAACACGATTGTCTCCGGGATCGGCGGCAGTGACGAAACGCGATCGGGATGGAGGCGAGCCAGCACCGCCTCCACCGCCCGGCTGCCCATCGCGGGCAGCGGCTGGCGCACGGTCGTCAACTGCGGCACCGTGGTTCGCGCCGCCAGGGTGTCGTCAACCCCGGCCAGCGCCACGTCCTCCGGCACCCGTAGGCCCACCTCCGCAAGCGCTTCCAGGCAGCCAATGGCGCAGCCGTCGTTGCCACAAAAAATCGCTTGGGGCATCGCCTGTCCGACCACCCGACCCAACCATTGACGCAACGCGCGCCGGCCCTCGTCGATCGAATAGCCGCCGTCCACGACCAATGACCGCTCCACCGGAATCCGGGCCGCGGCCAAGGCGCGTTTGTAGCCGCGCAAACGACGCTCCGCACCTAATAGACCCCGCCGTCCGGTGACGTGAAGAATGCGACGGTGGCCGCGGGCGACGAGGTGCCGTACCAGTTCAAACGCCCCCGTCTCCTCGTCGCTTTCGATGTTGACCGAGCCAGGAATCGGCACGTTCGAATGCAGGGCCACGAACGGAGTATGTTCCGGAAGTTCTCGAATCGCGTCCGCCGACAAGACGGGCGCCACCAGAATCAGACCGTCGATGCGTCCGTCGCACAGCCCGGGGAGGCTGCTGGCATCACGCTCCCAGTCCGAAATCGTGAAAACGGTCGTGTTCTGCCGGTGGCGCGTCGCCGCCTGCAAAATGCCGTTGAAGATGCCCATGAAATAGTGGTTCAGCTCCCCCCCCACGTCCACCACCGTGGCCACGCCAATGGTGTTCATGCGTCGTTCCGCCAGGGCTCGCGCCGCGGCGTTGGGCCGGTAACGCAATCGCGCAGCAGCCTCCAAAATCCGCGCTCTGGTTTCCGGTGCGATTCGCGACGAGGTGCGGGCGCCGTTCAGCACCACGGAAGCCGCCATCGCCGATACGCCCGCCAAACGGCCCACATCCGCGAGCGTTGCCGCCCGGGTCGTCTTTTTCCTGGATGTGTTGGCCACGACCCGCCTCCTCAGCTCTCGATCTGCACCCGGAGGGTCCGTGCGCCCTTCTTCGGAGTGATCACCACGCCTAAAGGATGGCTGCCTGCGGTTCCGCCATTCACCGAGGTAACAGACTTAACTCCAACCAATTGCAGCTTCCAGACTGGATTTCCGCCTTTTCCTTTTAGAGTCGCTGCCACGCTGGTCCCGTCTTTCGTTACGACGAGCTCAGTTCCGTCCCCACCATCCAATCTCGGCACCGTCCGCGAGAGTCGCACTCCGTCCGCCGGCTCATAAACGCGAAATGTCGTCCCGCTTGTAAAATCGTAGTCCGGACGGCTGTCGGTGTCTCCCAACGGCAGGATTGTGCCGGGTCGGACAAACAGGGGAAGGCTAAGAAAGTCATACCGTCCCCGACACCACCGGCCACCCTCCCTGGTTTCTCCAGACAACAGGTGGGTCCATCGTCCCTCCGGCAGGTAATAGTCGACGCTGCCATCGTCCGTGAATACCGGCGCCACCAGCAGCGCATCGCCCAGCATGTATTGACGATCCAGCGTGTCGACCGCTGGGTCACCCGGGAACTCCACCAGCATCGCGCGCAACATCGGAATCCCTTCGCGGTGGGCCACGCCAGCCTGACCGTACAGATAAGGCATGAGGCGGCATTTCAGCTTGGTGAACTGACGGAGAACATCGCATGCCTCCTCATCATAGTTCCACGGAACCCGATACGAGGTCGAGCCGTGCAGCCGACTGTGTGAAGACAGCAGGCCGAAGGCCACCCATCGCTTGTAAACGGACGCCGAACCTTGCACCTCAAAACCCCCGATGTCATGGCTCCAGAACCCGAAACCGCAAAGGCCGAGGGAGAGCCCTCCGCGCAGCGATTCCGCCATCGACTCGAAATTCGACCAACAATCGCCTCCCCAGTGAACCGGGAAGCGCTGCCCGGAGGCATGGGCCGACCGGGCAAACACCAGCGCCTCGCCCTGGCCTCGGACTTTCTCCAGCACCCGAAAGACACACTCGTTGTAGGCCACGGGATATTGGTTATGCATCTGCACGGGATCGGATCCATCGTGGTAAACCACTCCCTCGGTCGGAATACGCTCCCCGAAATCTGTCTTGAAACAATCCACCCCCGATTTCAACAGACGCTCGAGATGGGCGGAGAACCACCGCCGCGCCGCCGGGTTCGTAAAGTCCACTACCGCCATTCCCGGTTGCCATAGATCGGTCTGCCAGACGTCCCCATCCGATCTCTTGATGAAGTAACCATTCGCCCGGCCGTCCGCGAACAGCTTGGAACGCTGGCTGACATAAGGATTGATCCAGACACAAATGCGGACGCCCCGCTGATGCAGGCGCCGCAGCATGGCTTCCGGATTCGGAAAAACCCGGGGGTCCCACTCAAAATCGCACCAGCGGAATTCCCGCATCCAAAAGCAGTCAAAATGGAAGACATGCACCGGCAGATCGCGCTTTCGCATGCCTTCGAGCAGCGCCGTGCACGACTTCTCATCGTAATCCGTCGTGAACGAGGTGCTCAGCCACAAACCGAACGACCACGCGGGAGGCAACGCCGGCCGGCCCGTGAGCCGGGTCAATTTTCGCAGGATTTCCCCCGGCGTCGGCCCATAGATGACAAAATATTCGAGGCTTTCTCCCGGAAGGCTGAATTGCACGCGTGACACCCGTTCCGAAGCCACCTCGAACGAAACGGGACCGGTTTCGTTCACCAGCACGCCGTAGCCGCGATTGGTCAGATAGAACGGAACTGATTTGTAGGCCTGATCGCTGCCGGTGCCTCCATCGCGATTGTCATTCTCGACGACCTGCCCGTTCTTTACAAACGCGGTGAATCGCTCCCCAAGGCCATACACGCATTCACCGACGCCGAGATTCAGTCGCTCAAGAACAAATGCGCCTTTGCTGGCATGCTGCACGTAGGCCATGCCGCGCCAGGCTGTCTTGGTCAGCGTACGGTCCCCGCCCACGAATCGGATCTCCCACCCGACCCGCGATACGTGCGCCGCCAACGAGCCGGAGTGAAGCACCGACGCCTGCGAGTTTTGCTCAATCTTCAGCGACGCCTCGGCTTGGGCCTGCAGGGGAATCGATACCCGCCGCCCATCCCCTGTCGGAAAATGCTCGATCTGGACCTTGATGACATCCGCCATCGGCGAGCTCAGGCGGACCGCAAGGACCGGCCCGCCAAGCGTGTCGCCCCGATGGCGAATTGGCCGGGTCGGTGCCAGCACGAACAGGCTCTTCTCGTCTTCGGTGATTTCCCGGGCCTCTACGGGGTAGAAGGCCGAGACGCCCGGTTGCATCAGCCACTCGCCATCGCTGAACTTCATTTTGGAAGGGCTGCCATGAAAGGTGGTTTATCGGTAAATCTCAAAGTGAAACTTTGTGTCGGCCCAAAAAACGCCCCAAACCGCCGGATTTTGGCATGCCTCCCGGCAGCCAAACCTCCCCATTCCCGCCCGTAAGCGGTTTGGAGCGCCCCCCAATGGCTGGACCCCCCTTCGTCTCCCGTCCCTCTCCGATCTTTCCGGTTGAACATAAGGACTTCTCCACCCGCACGCCTTATCAGGCCTGTTTAAGGCTAAATCAGTGCGCCTGTGGCTGGCGGGCACCGACCGCCGTCAGTTCGCTTTCCCTCTTAATGCCAAGCGAACGGCCTCGGCGAGCTCATCCAAATCGTAAGGCTTCGGGACGGCGCCAAGAAACCCATGCTCGCGGTAGTGGGCCAGCACCGGGTCGCTGGAATATCCGCTCGAAACCAGCGCACGCACGTGCGGATCGACTCGTCGCAATTCCAACATGGCGTCACGCCCCCCCATTTCGCCGGGGACGGTCAAATCGACAATCACCAAGTCGAAGGGCCGGCCGGCTGCTCGCTCCCCTGAGTAGACTTCCACTGCCTGCCGACCGTCGGCCACGGTCGTCACACCGAGCCCCAAACGCTGCAGAAGCGTCGCCGCCGCTTGCCGGATAGCCGCTTCGTCGTCCATCAGCAACACTCGCCCCTGCAGATGCCGTGGTGGGGCAGAATCTCGCGGTGCAGTTGGATCCGATTTTTGCGCCGCCGGCAGCCAGATGGTGAACATCGTCCCTTGACCGACATCGGAGTGTACTTCCACGCGCCCATGGTGGCGCTTGATGAT
>JBJKRV010000565.1:0-6183 GCA_046704465.1 Opitutaceae bacterium
TCACGGTCATGTGCGCTTCCGACTGTGTCCTGGAGGGTTCGTGCGTCGAGCCGGAACGTGGATTCCGGGCGGGTACGGCCGGACAAATGCGTGACCGCCGCTAGCTGGATGTCCCGCGGCGAAAGACGCTGCCGACGCTGTCGGCCAGCAGCGCGGCGGCCTCACGTTTCGCCTGATCGAGCGAATAATGGTGCGGCGTGATCGCATGGAGCTGCAGATCGCCGGTTTCTACTCCGGTCACCGCACCGGCAAACACATGCACCACGCTGCCCGCGCCGATCGCAGCCGTGGCCACCATTCCGGGCCCCTTGCCCGAGAACGAGCTTCGGTCGAAGCGTCCTTCACCGGTGAGAACGATGTCGGCGGCCTTGATTCGCGCTTCAAGGTCGAGCCATGCCGAGACGATGGCGAAGCCCGAGACCGTGCGGGCGCGGGCGGCAGTCATGAGACCGAAAGGCATTCCGCCGGCGGCGCCGGCACCCGGGGCCTCGGCAAGGGATATTGGACGGCCGCAATGGGTGCAGAGCAGGGTGATCATCCGGGTCAGCGAGGCCTCGAAGCGTCCGAGATCTTCCGGACTGAGGCCCTTCTGCGGGCCATACACGGCCGCCGCGCCCTCGGCGCCGAGCACCGGGTTCGTCACGTCGCACGCGATCGCAATCGGCGGAACAGAAGGGAACACCGCACCGACAATCTCGGTGACTTCCGGCCACCGCGCGGGTGTCGGCGGCCGGATGATTCCGCCGGCCTGGTTGCGTAATTCGAGTCCAAGGGCCGCGAGGGCCCCCACGCCGAGATCAATCGTCGCACTACCGCCCACGCCGAGCAGAATGGCGGTGGCGCCGCATTCGGCGGCCGCGCGAAGGAGTTGGCCGGTTCCGTAGCTGCTCGCTTGCCAGGGATCGCGCATTTCCGGGGCGAGCAGCTCCAATCCGCTCGCAGAGGCCATTTCGACGACCGCCACGGGGCCGGTCGCCGTGGTCGAGGTCTCCAGCAGGCGCTGGGCGGCAGGGCGAATCATTGCGCGGTCGGCGAGGCCGATGGAAGCCGCGATCAGACCGCCCCGGGGGCCGGTGACCTTGACGGAAACTTGCCGCCCCTTTGCGGCGGCGATCAGGATCTCGCGAAAACCTTCCCCTCCGTCGGTCAGCGGACAGAGATCGAGGTGCCAGTCGGGATGAAGCTGTTGCAGCACCCGCGCTGCGTGGGAGCAGGCGTCCGACGCCGAGAGCGAGCCCTTGAATTTATCAAATGCGAGCAGAACACGCATGAACCCTTACCCGCATCCGGTTCGCACCCGAAACCGTCAAGCGGCGGCGGGCGCCGCTACGAAACGTGCTATTTCGATGAGCACTCCTTCATCAATTGAATCCAATCGCCGGTGCGGGTCCGGACTCGCGGGAAAGAAACGCACATCTTGTACAGATCTTCAAATTCATCGGCGAAGTCGCGGGGCAGGCGGTTGCGTCGAAGATACCAGTCCTCAAAATCCCTCATTCCGGCGAGGGCCTTGATTTCGATCACATTCTTCATCGCGTCGGGCAGCAGATCGAGCAGATAGGTTTTTGCCAGGTCGGCGCGCTCCGCATGATCCGTGGTGACTTTCTCGCAGATGACCTGAATGTGGGCCGGCTTAATCGTCCTATACTTGGCCTGGAGGTAGTTGTTTATCCTGGAAACAGCTATGCCAGTGAGCTTATGGAGCTGGACTTGATTGATGCCATTTTTCTGCATCACCGAGTCTAGGAGTCCCGGGAATAATTTCTTGTTCATTTTATCAAGAACATTAACAGGATCTCTAGAATTTTCGAGTTGCAAATCGACATAGAACGGGCTGGTGCAGGCGGCTGTCGAGCGCGTTCATTACCGAGCAGGTAACTGCCGCACTGTCAACATCGTATGACAGGATTGACGGCGCGGGATTTGGCCGCAAAATTTCGGCCCGAAGTACTGGCGCTTTAGAACGGGCTTCCGTCGGATTTCGTGCCGCAAAAGTGAACCTTGAGCCCGAGTTCAGCGGCCAGGGCGGCCTTCGTATAAAGGGCCAGATCGGCGCTTCTCGCGCCAGTCGCGTAGGCAACCTGAATGTGGTTCGACTTGTGCCGCGCCATCATCTGATCCCGAGTGATCCCGTAGGTCACGGCATGCATGATCGGCCACTGGACTGTGGTCTCGTTCCAACGGCGTTCGGTCTCCTGCGGCGGCAACGCAATCGCCCGGGCACGACCCAAGTCCATGTGGAGTTTGCCGCCATCGACAAAGATCCGCGACCAGATGATCTCACCCGGCTTGGCGACGCCGCGCAAGGTGCCGCCGCCGAGCCTAAAATACATGGGTGGCTGGCGCAACGAGTCGCTGCCGGCCCATCCGCCCACGTGATGTTCGGCCGGAGCGCTGCCCGAAATGAGGAAGACCCAGACATAATCGGCCGTGCTGCCGCTTTGATCCCAATCGCCCCAGCGCAAATCGTGAAGGGTGTTCTCCACGGGCTGGCCCAGGGCGCGATGGACGCGCCGGGTGAACAAGCCGTCGAGGCCGGCGCACTCGTCCACCTCGTTGAAATGCGGAATCGGTTCACCGGCGCGGATGACCCGGCCGCGGGCGTTCTTGACGGGCGGGCGATCGGTGCTGTTGAGGGTGCCTTCGACCAGGTCCGAAGCCGGAAGCAGGTCCTTTAGGCCCTGTTGATATTGGATGCCGATGACCTCGCAGCCGAAATCGTCAGCGAGACGGCAGGCGGCGACATAGGTTTTGCACTGCCAGAGGACCTGGCGCTCAGTGAGCTCGGTGGCTTCATTCCGCCCGAGATGAAAACGAAGGCCCCGGCGGCGGTACCAGGCATAGATGGCGCGGGCCTGCCGGTCGCTGACCTGGGTGGCCGCATAATAAAGGGCGGATTGCGAGAGCCGCTCCTTGTAGACGCCGGTGGAGCAGAGGAGTTCGTCGGGGATGATCGCATTGTACATTCCCATGCATCCCTCATCGAAAACGCCCATGATGGCCTTCCGGCGGCGCAGGTCGTCGGCGATTTGCCCGGCCACCGCCCTGGCCCGCGGGGGCAGCTTCACCCGGGTGAGCGGCGTCACGTGGGTGATGCGATGTTTGACGGAACCGGTCGTCAGCCACCGGGAGAGTCCGGTGAGGAAGAAGTCGTCTTCGAAGTTCTCGCTCCACAAGGAAGAGTATTTCACGCCGGCCTTGGTCAGCGACCCATTGAGATTGAGCATCCCGACCAGACCTGGCCAAGTGCCGGACCAGTTCGCCACGGTGAGAATGGGGCCTTGGTGCGACACCAAGCCGTGCAGCAGATGGTGCGAATACTGCCACACGGCCTCGGCGACGATCAGCGGCGCCTTCCGGTCCAGACGGGCAAAAACCTCCATGCCCTCCTTCTGCGAGCCGATGAACCCGTGCCCCAGCGCGGGCTTGTACGGATGAGCCCGCACCAGGCGATGCCCGCATCGGGCCACGGCGGCCGCGAGCTTCTGCTCCATGGAGGCTTGGGCCGGCCAGCATACTTTGTTGGCGGACTGGCGAAGGTCGCCGTTGACGACGAGGAGGACGGTTCCTGAGCGGGCGCTCTTCATGGCGGGTCTTGGTTTTCGGAGGGTTTTGGCTAGAGAATATTGTCCGTCGTCGAAGCGGCGGATCGGTCGATTGGTCGCGATTATACCAGTGAATGAGGACCGGAAGAATGGAGATTCTCGCCCGCGTGATGGATATAATAGACCACATTCGATTGCGGGCGTCCGGCGTGAGTGTCAGGCTGCCGTCGACATGAAGCTCTCGATCGCGGCGCGCGCAGATGCCCGTTTGCTCTCCCGGCAGGTGTCCGGATGCGCCTATTTCTTCCTGAATTCCAGGGTGTCCCGGGCAACCCCGTGCGCCTTGGTGTTCGGCGGAAGGGAAACATGCAATCCCGATTACGTCGTGCGGCGGAACGGTTACGCCTACCACGTATTCGAATATGTCGCGGAGGGAGCGGGGCGGGCGAACCTCGATGGCCGGGAGACGAAATTGACGGCAGGTTCGATCTTCGCCTATGCGCCGGACGCAACCTGCGAGATCTCCACGGATCCGGAGCATCCGATGCTGAAATATTTCCTTTGCCTGGCCGGGATCGCGGTCGGAAGACGCCTGGCTCACGCGGGCGTCATCCTTGGTCGCGCCCGCACGCTGGCGACGCACGCCGAAGTGCAGCGGTTGTTCGAAGATCTGATCCGTGAAGGGCGCCATCATGGACGTCAGGCCGTTCCCATTTGCACGGCGCTTCTGGAAGTCCTGCTGCTCAAGCTGGCCGAGGTGACCGCGCGTCCCGAGCCGCGTGGCTTGGCTTCCGAGGAGCTGTTCTTGCGGTGCCGGGCGTTGATCGACACCCGGCTGGAACAAGCCATGACGATCGAGGAGATTGCCGAGCAAGCGGGAATCGAACCGTCAAGCGTCTGTCGGTTGTTTCGCCGGTTTCAAGGTACCAGTCCGTACCAATATCTCTTGCGGCGGAAGATGACGATGGCCGCCGAATGGCTTCTGCAGACGGGAGAACCGGTCAAGACAGTGGCCGAGAGGGTTGGATTTGCCGATCCATACCATTTCTCGCGTTGCTTCAAATCCGTTCATGGCGTCGCGCCCAACCGATTGCGCGCTTATCGTCGGCCTGGCAGTCGCATTCCGCCTCTTTGATCTTGCGGTCCGATGGTTGTTATCTTGCGTGTGGCAGGCTTAGGCCGGCACTCTCGTCGCGACGGTGCCCGTCGATGCCGAAGGTCGATTTCAATCCGGAACGGCGGGACTAGAACGGAAGATCATGGAGAGAAGTGTGACTTATGCGTTACATTTGGCGGATTCCTACGTGTCTCCAGGCGAGTTTGTCGTGGCGTTCCATGCTTCCATCAGGGCTCATAATAATATATCCAACGCTACAGGTTGTGGTTGACCCTTGGCCAAACCACAACAGGTAGTAGATCCCCCCGAGCATAGTGTTGGTGTTGCTCGTGCCGCTTAGCGGCAGGTCAGATTCCTCAAATCAACTCACTTTTCCACCATGGATAGCTCTGCCGTGCCTGTTGTTCATTCCGCCAACGGACTGCAAGATTTCATCGCCATTTCCCGCTATGCACGTTACTCGGCGGATCTGCGACGGCGGGAGACATGGGCAGAGGCCATCAACCGGGTGTGCGAAATGCACCTCACGCATTTCGCCGACACGTCTTTGGGCGACGCCGCCCTGGTCGCCTTGGGCAACGGAGACGTGGACGCCGAGGACCTTGCGCGCATCGGCAAACTGGGGCGGCTGCATGAAGCCATCAAATCGGCCTTTGGCGCGGCCGAGCGTCGCGAAGTATTGCCCTCCATGCGCAGCCTTCAGTTTGGCGGCGAAGCGGTGCTGAACAAGCATGCCCGCATCTACAACTGCGCCTTCACCTACATCGACCGCCTCGAGGCTTTTCGCGAAACGCTGTACCTGCTGCTGTGCGGCTGCGGGGTCGGCTTCTCGCTCCAGCGTCATCATGTCGCGAAGCTTCCGCCTCTGGCCCCCCACCGTGAGAACGCTTCGGCTTCGACGTTCGTGGTGCCCGATACGATCGAAGGATGGGCCGACGCCCTGCATGAATTGATGCTGGCCGCCGTCGAGGGACGTCGCGTGGTTTTCGATTATTCGGCGATCCGGCCCGCGGGCGCACCTTTGCGGACTTCCGGTGGCAAGGCGCCCGGTCCCGAGCCGCTCTTTCATACGCTGACCCGCATCGAACAGATCGTACAGCGCGCCGCGGGGCGGAGGCTGCGCCCGATCGAGGCCTACGACATCCTCATGTGGGCGGCCAAGGCGGTGCTTTCCGGCGGTGTCAGGCGTTCGGCGACCATCTGCCTTTTTTCGGCCGACGACGAGGAAATGGCTGCCGCCAAGACCGGAAACTGGCTGCAGGAGAACCCCCAGCGCACGGCGAGCAACAACTCGGCGGTCATCGTGCGTTCCCAGGCGACTCGGGAGCAGTTCAACCGCCTGTTCGAGGCGCAGAAGCAGTTCGGCGAACCGGGCTTCTATTTCGTGGAGGATGCCGAGTATGGCGCGAATCCGTGTGTGGAAATCGGTCTTCATCCGCGGCTGAAACTTGACGCCGCTGCCATCGCACGGCTGCGGGAGCTCGGCTACCAGGGCTCGCTCCAGGAGGGCGAGGTCCTGAC
>JBJKRV010000566.1:0-6500 GCA_046704465.1 Opitutaceae bacterium
AGGCGGCGGTAGGGATGATGGCGGCCCGTCTGCCCCACGAAGGTGAGCGGGTGCGCCGGCGCCGGATTGAGCGGTCGCTCCAGGAAGCCGATCGTCACTGCCGGCAGCCAATGCACGTGGCGGCACCCGGCCTCGGTGAACCAGTGGGCGTGGTGGCGCGTGACCTCGAGGATGATCCGGTCAAAGGGCTCGGACCTGGCGTAGCGGATCAGTTCCTGGATGGGATCGGTGAGGAAATGGGTGACGCCGACGATGAGGACCTTGGGACACGCCAGGGAACCGAGGTTGCGCGGAAAATTGCGGCGGGTGGCGTCGGCCTTCACCACCACCAGTTCCGGCTGCTGCTCCGGCGGCAGCCGCCGCACGGCCTCCTGCACGTCGAACGTCCCCGCCGGCATGCGCAGCCCGAAGACGCGCCCGGCCGCGATGCGGTCGTCGGTGTCCGGGCTGCAGAAAACCTCGCGGCGGGAGAACAGGGGCTTCCGGTAGCGGTCCTGGTGGGAAAGGAAGAACAGCAGCGCGTTGAGGCTCGGCGTTTTGACGGGGGCTTGGCTCATAAGAAGGCGACGGTTGGAGAGGCAGCAGGTTTTCGGCGCCGGTCAGCGTCCCTGCCGTGAAAGGAACCGATGGTCACAAAAAGATTTCCGGCGCCGCCGCGGTTGCGATCCGGCCGGTGCGGAGCGACTCGCGGTTGACGTAGAGTGCCTTGATGCGGTGGAGAAACGACACGCTGCATTGCCGGAGATCAAAATGGGGCGCCACCAGCGCATCGATGTCGCGACGCCGGCGGTCGCTGTGAATCTCGAGAAAAATCACGTCCGTCCGGCTCAACCACGGCTGCAGCTGTTGCAGCACCAGGTATTCGAAACCTTCGGTATCGATCTTCAGAATGGACACCCCCCCGGCCTCGTCGGCAATCGGGCCGACCGCGGCGGCAGCGGAACGGAGGGCGATTTCCTCGCCGTCGCCGTCGTGGTCGCGGGTTCGCACGACGGAACTGGCGGCCAGGCCCCATCGCCGCGCATAGAAGATTGGACGCCGTTCGTCGCGGTCGCCCAGTCCGTACGGATGCAGCGTAACCTGCGGATCGTCGCCGAGATTCTCCTGGAACAAGGCCCGATTGGCCGCGATGGGCTCAAAGGCGTGAATGCTCGCCTCCGGAAAATGGAGGTGGAAATAGAGGCTGGCCAATCCCACGTGCGCGCCCACGTCGATCACCGTATGAACGCGGGTCCACCGGATCAGCCCCACGGGATACTCGGCGCCGGAAAAAATGGCCTTGGCGTCGTTGGCCGCCCCGCGGGGGAAGGCGACCCGGCGCTGCCGGTTCCCCACGGTGGCCTCGGCGCGCAGGACCTCTGTCGGCGACGGTGCGGATTCGACCGGATTCATGCGGATAACAGTCGAGCCTTCCACTCCGGGATCTGGTCGCCGAACCGCGCCTCCCAGGCGGGGCGCTTCCGCAGGCCGTTCTTCCGCAGGGTGTCGAAAATCACCTCCGTCCGGCGCACCGTCACGCCGGCGCGGTCGAGCGCCCATTTCAACAGGGTTTCGGGATGGAAGATGCCGCCCTGCTCCACGTAGGCGTCGAGCAGGCGGAACTTGTCATGATAGGCGTCCATCGCCACGGGGCCGCCGAAGGCGAAGCGGTCCTGATAGCCGTAATAGTTGCTGAAGGTCGGCACATACGCGGACGACGCATCGCACGCCGCGAGGTCCTCCATGTCCGAGTAGAACTGGGTGTCGGGCCGCAGGCGGATGATCCAGTCGTAGCGGAATCCCTGCGCCGCCTCGCGTTCCTTCCGCAGCCGGTTCGACTCCTCCATGCTCCAGAGCATCCGCAGCACCGGCTGGATGCCGATCACGCCGCGGCCGGAACGGTGAATGTAGTTCTTCTCGTCGAACTCCGGCTGGCGGACGACGACGCATTGCGCCGGCTCGAGCAGTTCCACCTTCCAGGCGTCCTCGTCGTCGGCCACGTGGGCGATGACGTCGTGGTCGCCGATCCGGTCGAGGACGTGTTTTTGAATCGAGGCGATGCACCCGTCGAGCGAGCGCATCTGGCCGGAAACGAGCACGGCGGTCTTCATCGGGAGGCGGGTTCGGGGCTCAGGTGTTCGCCAGCTCGTCCGCGACCTGGCGGAATTTGCGGGTGCCGTCGGCCTCGCGCACATAGGCCGGGTCGAGGCGGGCGGCGGCGTAGGCGTCGAGCTTGCCCGTGGAGCTGAGGGTGTGCAGCGGCGTGCCCTCGATCTCCGCGGCCCCGGACTGCTGGTAGGAGTCCAGCGGCAGCGAGGCGAGGTAGCGTTTGGTGTCCTGCATCTGCTCGCGCGTCTCGCCGGGCAGGCCGAAGGTGAAGGTGCCGTGGACCGACATCCCCAGCGCCTTGAGCGCGAAGACGGTGGCGCGGGCGGCCTCGAGGTCCAGGCCCTTGTTGACGATGTGGTCGACCACGTGCTGGTTGCCCGACTCGAAGCCGAGCTTCACGCCAAAGCAGCCGCTGTCGCGCATCAGGCGCCAGGTTTCCGGCTTGATCGTGTCGGCGCGGCACATGGCCGACCACGGCAGGCGGATCCGGCGCATGACCTCGCACATGCGGACGACGTGGGAGTTCCCGAGGTTGAAGGTGTCGTCGTCGAAATAGATCGACTGGAACTGGAAGCGGTCCACCAGGTCGCGCAGGAACGCCTCCATGTAGTCCGGCGAGTAATGGCGGACCGTCCGGCGCCCGGTGCCGTCCGGATCGTTCCCGGTCATGGTGGCCGGCCAGACGCAGAAGATGCATTTGAACGGGCAGCCGCGGCTGGACCAGACGTGGGCGTGCGGGAACACCTGGCCGGCGGGGCTGGCGTCGCAGTAGCGGCGGGCGATGAGCTCGTCGTAGTACGGGAACGGCGCCTCATTCATCTCCTTCACGGTGAGCAGCTCGTGCTCAAGGATGCCGGTGGCGCCGTTCACGACGCGGACGGCGCCCTTTTCGTACTCGCCCTTGATGCAGGCCACGACCGGAAGCGTCGTCAGGATCTCGGTCGCCTTGAGCGAAGTGATCGGACCACAGACAACGATGCGCACGCCGGGCAGCAGCTTCGCCAGCGCGGCGATCACCTTGGCGTCGTGCTCCCAGCTCGGGGTCGCGCTCTCGAGGAAGATGACGTCCGGTTTTTCGCCGGACACGTAGTTGAAGAAACTCTGGTAGCTCTCGCGCAGCGCGACCGAGTCGCGCAGCCGGACCCGCGCGCCGGTGTGCCGGGCGACGTAGGTGGCGGCGTAGCCCATGAAGAACGGATACGGCAGGTACTCCCCGAAGACGAAACGGTCCGGGGCGGAGCGCACGGGCAGCGTGTGCGGCCAGCGCGAGCCGGCACGCACGCCGGCCAGCAGGGTGTGATCGGCGGCGGCGCCCGCCCACCAGGGAGGGTTGGCGAAGAGGACTTTCATCGTGGACGCATGCGGAGGATTGAATCGCGGTTAACGGCGAGCGGTCGAAAGCAGGCCGCAGGCCAGCGCGGAGCGCAGTCGCCCAACCTGTTGGTTTGCATCAATTAAACTGCCTGGTTTTCCGGAGACCCCTGCCGGCGGCCCGCAGTCGCCCAACGCCGCCGACCCGGCCCGGCAGATTTTGCCCACCGTCAAAAGAAGAACCTCCGCCCCGGGGGGCGGAGGCCTTCTTTATGGGACAGACCACGAGCGGCTTCGCGCGCTTACTGCAACAGTTTGAGCGCGATCTGCGTGCTCTGGTTGGCTTGCGCCAGCATGGCCGTGCCGGATTGAACCAACACGTTCCAGCGGGCCAGTTGGGTGGACTCCTGCGCGACGTCCACGTCGCTGATCCGGCTGTTGGCAGCCTGCAGGTTGGCTTCGTTGGTGGTCAACACTTCCGAGGCGAAGTTCAGGCGGCTCTGCTCGGCACCGTTGGTGGCGCGCATCGTCGCGACGTTCTGGATCGCCGTGTTGATCTGGTCCAGGGTGATGCCGCCGAGCGACGTCACACCGGTGGCCGTGAGGGCACCGATGCCCGCCCCCGTGCTGGCGAGGTTCTGGGACGAGATCGTGACCGACTGCGTGCCGTCCTGCGACACTTTCACGCTGAGGCCCGCGCCGGTGCCAAACAGGTTGACACCGTTGAAGGACTCACTCGTCAGCGAAGTCAGCTGGCTCTGCAGCTGCGTGAACTCGGCGTCATAGTTGGCCTTGTCGGTGCTGTTCTTGGTCGGGTCCTGGTACATCGTCTCGAGCTGCGACATGCGGTCGAGCACCTCGCCAGCCACCTTGAGCACGCCGTCCTGCGTCTGCAGGAACGAGGTCGTGTTCGCGATGTTGGTGTTGGTCGCATCGGACCGCGAGATCGCGGCTGAGAGCTTCATGGACACCGCCAAGCCGCCTGCGTCGTCGGCCGGGCTCACGATTTTAGAGCCACTCGAAAGCCGGTAGAGGCTCTCTTGCAGCTGAGCGTTGGACGCGGCCAGATTGTCTGCGGCAATCGTGGCAGCGTAGTTTGTGTTGATGACTACTGACATGGTATCTATCTCCTTGATCTGATGCGACGTCCGTCGTCGCCACGTTCCCGATGGGTGAACCGGTGCCGGGACGCACCGTCCGGGGCGGAAGCCCCGGGGATTCTCGCGTCTGGAGGAGACGCGAAAGTGGAGGCGTGATCAGAGAACGACACTACTCAGTCCGATGGGGCCCCCGGATCCCGGGGGCGGCGGGACCCGGTTGCCCGGGCCCCGCGAAAGGGAGGGACGCGCCTATTGCAGGAGCTTGAGCGCGATCTGCGGGGCCTGGTTGGCCTGGGCCAGCATCGCCGTGCCCGACTGCACCAGGATGTTCCAGCGTGCGAGCTGGGTGGATTCCTGGGCGACGTCCACGTCGCTGATCCGGCTGTTGGCCGCCTGCAGGTTGGCTTCGTTGGTCGTCAGCACCTCCGACGCGAACCCGAGCCGGCTCTGCTCGGCGCCGTTGACGGCGCGCATCGTGGCGACGTTCTGGATCGCCGTGGTGACGTCGGCCAGGGTGATGCCGCCGAGCGAGGTGATGCCGGTGGCGGTCAGCGTGCCGACGCCCGCGGCCGTGCTGACGAGGTTCTGGGCCGCGATGGTCACCGAGCTGGTGCCGTCCTCGGAGACCGGCACGGTCAGCGTGCCCGTGCCGAACAGGTTGACGCCGTTGAACGACTCGCTCGTCAGCGAGGTCAGCTGCTGCTGCAACTGCTGGAACTCGGCGTCGTAGTTGGCCTTGTCCTGGGCGTTCTTCGTCGGGTCCTGGTACATCGTCTCCAGTTGACCCATCCGGTCGAGCACTTCACCGGTCACCTTGAGGACGCCATCCTGCGCCTGGAGGTAGGAGACCGAGTTCTGGATGTTGGTGTTGGTCGCGTCCGACCGCGTGATCGCGGCCGACAGCTTCATGGACACCGCGAGGCCGCCCGCATCATCGGCGGGGCTGACGATCTTCGAGCCGCTCGAAAGCCGGTTCAGGCTTTCCTGCAGCGAGGCATTGGAGGCGGCGAGGTTGTCCGCGGCGATGGTCGCCGCGAAGTTCGTGTTGATGACAACAGACATGGGATCTTCCTTGATCTTGCTCGCGGCGTCCGTGCCGCAGCCGGGACCGGGGAGAGGGCTCCGGTCCGCGCCCGCCAGGCGAATCTTTCGCCCGGTTGCAGATCCTTACGGCCCGTTTGCCGGCGAACCTTAGCGCAATTTCGCGGCAATTCTCGGCCTCAAGTTCCGTCCGGTTGTGCCGATTGACGCCGGAAGGATCCTCACACCCTATGGCTAGCATCAATGTCACGGGCCTCACGTCCACGAACTACGGTTCGTTCGACTGGCAGACGATGGTCAACCAGCTGATCCAGGTGGACAGCGCGCCGGTCACCGCCCTCCAAAAACAGGAGACCTCCAACCAGGGCCAGATCGCGGCCCTCAATTCGATCCAGAGCGACATCGCCACGCTCCAGACCGACGTGCAGGCACTGGCCGACCCGACGCTTTACTCCGGCCGCACGGCGTCGGCCACCGGCTCCGGCTGGACCGTCTCGGCCGACAGCAGCACGCCGACCGGCCTGTATTCCATCAACCTTTCGCAGCTGGCCACCGCCGCCCAGCTCGACGGCGCCGCCAATATCGGCGCCCCGTTGAGCACGACGACCGACGTCTCCGGACTCACGGTCGCCACCGTGCCCACCGCCACCGCGATCACGGCGGGCACGTTCACCGTCGACGGCCAGCAGGTGACGGTCGCATCCACCGATTCGCTTCAGGACGTTTTCAACAACATTTCGACCGCGACCGGCGGCGCCGTCACCGCCAGCTACGATCCGGCCTCCGACACCGTCAGCCTCTCCAGCGGCAGCGAAATCGTCCTGGGCGCGGTCAACGACACGAGCAATTTCCTGCAGGCGATGAAGCTGGCCAACAAAGGCACCGGCACGGTCACCAGCTCCTCCGCCCTCGGCGCCGCCCAGCTCGACGGCGCCGCCAATATCGGCGCCCCGTTGAGCA
>JBJKRV010000567.1:0-3660 GCA_046704465.1 Opitutaceae bacterium
GTGCCGGGACTGGTCGCACTCGCCCGGCGCGAAGCGGCCGAGTTTGTCATCGTCGGTCCGGAGGTGCCGCTGTCGCTCGGGCTGGTCGACGCCCTTCAGGACGCGGGCATTCCCGCCTACGGGCCCACCCGCGACGGAGCGCGTCTCGAGGCCTCCAAGATCTTCACCAAGGAACTGCTGCTCAAGCACGGGATCCCGACGGCGCCGGCAGCCTTTTTCTCCGCGGTGCCGCCCGCCCTTGACTACCTGCGCTCCCGTGCGGCGCCCATCGTGGTCAAGGCCGACGGGCTGGCCGCCGGGAAAGGCGTAGTCGTCGCGGAAACGTTGGCGGAAGCCGAGGCGGCGGTGCGGGACATGCTCGAAGGCGGCCGGTTCGGCGCCAGCGGCCGGCGCGTGTTGATCGAGGACTGCCTGGCCGGCGAGGAGACTTCGATCCATCTCGTCGTCTCGGGTCGCGATTTCGCCGTCTTGCCGACCAGTCAGGATCACAAGCGCGCCGGCGACGGCGACACTGGTCCCAACACGGGAGGGATGGGCGCCTATTCCCCGGCGGAAGTGGTCACACCCGCCCTGTTGGACGAGGTCATCGACACGATCGCCCGGCCCAGCGTCGAGGCCATCGCCGCCGAAGGCATCGATTTTCGCGGCACCCTTTACGTCGGACTGATGCTGACCACCGACGGCCCGAAGGTGCTCGAGTTCAACACCCGCTTTGGCGATCCGGAAACTCAGGTCATCCTGCCCCGGCTCGCCACCGATCCCCTGGCGCTCATGTGGGCAGCCGCGCGGGGACGGTTGTCGGAAATCAAGCTCGCGTTCCGCGCCGACTACGCCCTTTGCGTGGTGGTGGCGGCCCGGGGCTACCCGGATGCCTACCCCAAGGGCGACGCCGTTTCGGTGCCTGCATCGCTCCCGCCCGACACCTGGGTCGTGCATGCCGGCACCGTGCTCGATGCCCGGAATCAGATTGTCTCCGCCGGAGGACGCGTGCTCGGGGCCTGCGCCCGCGGCGCCACGCTGCGCCAGGCCGCGGACCGCGCCTATGCCGTTTGCGATCGGCTGCAGTTCGCATCAAAGTACTACCGTCGTGACATCGGCGCCCGGCAATTGAACCGCACATGAATTTCCACTCCGTCCTCCCCGCCCGCCGCCGCCCGGCGGTCGCCATCTGGACGCTGGCCCTGCGCCTCCTGTGGCCTGCGGTCGGCCTCGCGCTTCCGGCCGGCACGCCGCTGAGCTTGCGCGAGGGCCTGACGTACGTGCGCCTGGAGCACCTGCCGCAGGACGCGGCGGGATTGAAATCCGCCTGGACCGCCCCGGCCCTGATCGTGGACCTGCGGTATCCGACCGGCGCGGCGACCGGCGCCCCGGACTCCGGCCTGCCGGACCGCTCCCGCGCCGACCCGCTCTTCGTCCTCGTCGGCCCCGACACGCCGCCGGCGTGGATCGACGGCCTGCGCCGGCTCGACCCGGCGCTCATCACGCTCGGCATCGAAGCGACCCATCCGCGACCCGACGTCCCCGTCAAGGTGACGCCGGAACACGACCGCCAGGCCTACGACGCCTTCACCGCCGCCGCGTCGATCGAGACGCTGTTTACCGAGAAGAACACCAACCAGCGCTTCGACGAAGCGGTGCTGGCCCGCGAGCACGCCGAAGGGTTGGAGGGGAACCAGCTCGGGCCGCCTCCGCCGCCCGAACACCCGCCGGCGGCAAAAAAGACGCCGCCGCCGCTGATCGATTCGGTGCTGCGCCGCGCCGTGCAACTCGACCGCGCCCTGCTCGCCCTGGGCCGAATCTCGCCCGGCTGAACGTCGTGGCGACGCGGGTTTTTCTGCCCTCGACAAGCCGCGGCGCCGCCTGCTTAGTCACGGCTTTCGCGCATGCCCGTACCCGGACACATCCTCATCGTCTGTACGGCCAACATCTGTCGCAGTCCCATGGCGGCGGGCCTGCTGCGTCATTTTCTGGCCGGGCAGCCCGAGCCGCTGCGGTCGTTGCCGGTGGTGTCCGCCGGTCTGGCCACCCGGACCGGCTTGCCGGCCTCGGAAAACGCCGTCATTGCGATGAAAAAGGCCGGGATCGACGTCGGGGGACATGCGAGCCAGCCCGTGACCCAGGCGCTGCTGGACGGCGCCCTGGCCGTGTTCGTCATGACCGAGGCGCATCGCGCGATGCTCCAGTTCCAGTTCGAGCGGGTGCCGGCCCACCTCTATTTGTTTCGCCAGTTCCTGCCGCCCCCGGCGGACCCGGAGGTCGAGGACCCCTACGGCGCGCCGCTCAGCGTTTACGAAACCTGCCGCGACAACCTGGTCGAGGCGGTGCCGAGCGTCGTCCGCTTTCTCGCCACGGTCGTCCCGCCCCAGCCGGCGACGTGAACCGCCGCCCTCCTTTTTTTATGACCCTCGACGCCACGCCCCTCCGACAACTGGATCCCGACGTGCATGCCGCCATCGCCGGCGAGCTTGCGCGTCAGCAGAACCATCTCGAACTGATCGCCTCGGAGAATTTCACCTACCCGGCCGTGCTGGAGGCAGCCGGCAGCGTGATGACGAACAAATACGCCGAGGGTTATCCCGGGCGCCGGTGGTATGGCGGGTGCGAGCAGGTCGACAAGGTCGAGGTCCTCGCCATCGAGCGGGCGAAGCGCCTGTTTGGCGCGGACCACGTCAACGTGCAGCCGCACTCCGGCTCGCAGGCCAACTTCGCGGTCTACACCGCGGTGTTGCAGCCGGGCGACAAGATCCTGGCCATGAACCTCAGCCACGGCGGCCACCTCACCCACGGCTCGCCCGTGAACTTCTCCGGCAAGCTCTACACGGTGGTGGCCTACGGCGTGAAAGCCGGCACGGAGCTGATCGACTACGACGAACTCGCCGAGGTCGCGGCCCGCGAAAAGCCGAAGATGATCACGGTCGGCGCCAGCGCCTACTCCCGGACCATCGATTTCGCACGCATGGGGGAGTTCGCGCGGGCCAACCACGCCTACCTGTTCGCCGACATCGCCCACATCGCCGGCCTCGTCGCGGCCGGCCTGCACCCGTCGCCCGTGCCGCACGCGGATTTCGTCACCACCACCACCCACAAGACCCTGCGCGGGCCCCGCGGCGGCCTGATCCTCTGCCGGGCGGCCCACGCCAAGGCGGTCGACTCCGCCGTTTTTCCCGGCGGCCAGGGCGGACCGCTCATGCACGTGATCGCGGCGAAGGCCGTCTGCCTCGCGGAGTGCCTCAAGCCGGAATTCAAGGACTACGCGGCGCAGATCATCCGCAACGCGCAGGCGCTGGCCGCGTCCCTCCAGCGCCGGGGCTACCGCATCGTCAGCGGCGGCACCGACAATCACCTCATGCTGGTCGACCTGCGTGACAAGAGCCCCGATCTCACCGGCAAGAAGGCGCAGGAGACCCTCGACCGCGCCAACATCACCTGCAACAAGAACACGATCCCGTTCGAGACGCGCAGTCCGTTCCAGGCCTCGGGCATCCGCCTCGGCACCCCGGCGGTGACCACCCGCGGCCTCCGCGAACCGGAAATGGACGAGATCGCCGCCTGCGTCGACACCGTGCTGTCCGCCGTCGACACTGACCGGCAGGATGCGGTCGTCGCCGAGACGAAGGCCCGCGTCATCAAGCTTACCGCGCGCTTTCCGCTGCCCTACGC
>JBJKRV010000568.1:0-6331 GCA_046704465.1 Opitutaceae bacterium
ATGCGGGTCACCGGCTCTATGACTACCGTCCGGGTTCGCGCCCCGCCCCGGCCGGCCGGGGGCATGGGGGGGTGTTCAATCATATTTCAAACGTTCGTAGGCGTGGGTGGGAGGGCGGCCCTCCAGAAGGGCCACGACGGTGTCCCAGATGGCGTCGGCCGACGGGGGACAGCCGGGCAGGAAGAGATCGATCTTCACGACCTCATGGCAGGGATAGACGCGATTCAGGAGCAGCGGCAGCGCCGGGTCATTGGGGACGGTGGCGCTGGGATTCCAGACTCCGGGCGCCCGGATATAGGCGTGTTCCAGGGTTTCCTGGATTGGCAGGTGATTGCGCAAGGCGGGAATGCCGCCGTTGACCGCGCAATCCCCGAGGACAACGAGCACGTCGCAATGCCGGCGGAAATCCTCCAGGACGGCGACGTTCTCCTCGTTGCAGCAACCGCCCTCGAACAGGCCGACGGCGCACCGGCCGGTGAAGGCCTTGAAGTCGTTGATGGGCGAACGGTCGAATTCGACCCGTTCGGCCAGTTGCAGGATCCGCTCGTCGATATCCAGCAGGGACATGTGGCAGCCGAAGCACCCGCAGAGGCTGACGGTGGCGACGCGCGGTTTGGGTCCGGGGGGCATGGCACGAGTGGAGTCAGACTTCGGCGCGCGACGAATATTCGTGGCCGATGGGTTCGCGATCGAACGGACGCCGTCCGATCGGAATCGCAAAGCCGACGCGCTTCTTCATCAGGGCGCCCACCGGGCAGGCGGCGGTCACTTCGTCGGTGACGGCAAGGCTGGTCTCGGCCAGCGCCTCGCCGTTGACCTGAAGCCGCTTGCGGTGACCGCGGCCGACAAACTGGAAGACGTTCTTGTGATCGAGTTGCTGCGACACCCCCACGCAGCGGCCGCACTGGATGCAACGGTTGTGGTCGAGATAAACGTCCGGGTGGGTCAGGTCGATGGCCCGGTCGGGGTTGAGGAACGGGAACTGGGGGGCGCGGATGCCAAAGCGGTAGGCCAGGGCCTGCAGTTCGCACAGCCCGCTCTTCTCGCAGAACATGCAGAAGTGGTTGCCTTCGACGAAGAGCATGTCGACGAGCGCCCGGCGAAACTCGCGGATCTCCTCCGTGTCGTTCTCCACCACCATCCCGTCGGCAATCGTCTGCACGCACGCCGCCTGGATCCGACCGTTGACGCGCACCGAGCAGATGCGGCAACTGCCGCGGGGGATGAGGTCCTTGTAGGCGCAAAGGTGGGGAATATAGATCCCGGCCGCACCGGCGGCCTTGAGGAGGGTCTGCCCCGCGCGCCCGGAGACCTTCTTCCCGTCCACGGTGAACTGGATCTTGGCGTTCATGGGGATTTCCGGGCCCGGCATTTCAGGCAAAGCGGGACAGGCGCCCCGTGCTCAGTTCGGCGTCGGCGACCGCCTTCGAGAGGTCGAACGTGGGGAGCAGCGCGGATTTCCGTTCGCCCACCATGTCGGCGTAGGCATTGAAGTTCTCGAGGGCGCCGAGTACGGGATTGGGCGCGGCCTGGCCGAGACCGCAGCGGCTGGTCTGCATGATCGTGCGTGCCAACCGGCGCATGTAGTCGAGATCCGCCGGTTCGCCCGCGCCGTTGACCACCTTGTGGACGGCCTGCTTCAGCAGGACGAGGCCGACGCGGCACGGCGTGCAGTGCCCGCAGCTCTCCTCGATGAAGAAGTCGAGATAGTGCTCTGCGATCTCCAGTTTGTTGCGCGCGCGGTTGAAGATCAGGATCGCCCCGCCGGTGGCCAGGTCGTCGTAGCAAATCCGGCCGCCGAACCGCTCCGGACCGATCATCTGCCGGCAGGGCCCGCCGATGAGCATCGCCCCCGTATTTTCCGCCTCCGCCAACTCGAGCAATTCGCCGGCGGTGACCCCGAAGGGGACCTCATAGACGCCGGGTTTGCGGCAATCGCCGCAGATCGACAGGAGTTTTGTGCCCGTGGTCCGTTCCGAACCCATGGCGGCAAACCAGGCGGCCCCTTTTTCCATGATCCGGGAGACGGCGCTGAAGGTTTCGACGTTGTTGACGATGGTCGGAAAACCCCGGTAGCCCTGTTGCGCGGGGAAGGGCGGGCGGTTCTTGGGATCGCCGCGCAGGCCCTCGCACGAACTGATCAGGGCGGTCTCCTCTCCGCAGACGTAGGCCCCCGCGCCGAGCTGAATCCGGATGTCGAAATTGAAGCCCGCTCGCGCCGGCAGGTTGGGACCCAGCAGGCCGCGCCGCCGCCGTGCCGCCAGCACCTCGTTCAGAAACGGGAGCAGATAGGCATATTCTCCGCGCAGGTACATGATCCCCTCTTCGCTGCCCAGCGCGTAGCCCGCGATGGTCATGCCCTCAAAAACCTGATCCGGACATTCGGTGAGGAGGACGCGGTCCTTGAACGTGCCGGGCTCGCCCTCGTCCGCATTGCACAACACGTAGCGTTTCCGGCCCGGAGCCCGCCGGGCAAACTCCCACTTCTGCGCCGTGCCGAATCCCGCGCCGCCGCGACCGCGAAGGCGCGAGACGCGGATTTCCTCCACCACGGCGTCGGGCGCAAGCGCGCAGCTCTTGCGCAGGGCCGCCCCGGGTTCATAGGGCGCAAAATGCACGGGGCCGCGCCGCCGGATGTTGTTCCGGACCATGGCGCGGACGAGCGGATGGGCGTTGTTTCCGTCGCCGACCAGGGCGACGAGTTGCTGCGGGTCGAGATGCCGGCGCAGATCCCGGATCATCCCCCGGGCACGATCAGGGTCGAGGTTGGTGATCACCACGTCGTTCACGAGGGCCGCCGGAGCCTGGTCACTCATTCCGATGCACGGCGTGTTGGTCAGGGTGATGGCCCCGTCGGGAGTCGTTTCTCCCATCGCCACACCCAGCTCCTTGGACACGGCATCGGCCACCGCTTCATAACCTTTCATCCAGTCGACGATGTCCCGACACAACCTGATGGTGACCCTGCCGGTGGGCTTGATCGACAGGAACGAGTAGAAAGAGACCACACTTTCCACCTCGACCCGGTGCGAGTCGACAGCGCGGGCGATGACATCCATCGCCTCGGTCGAGATGCGCCCGAATTCGCGTTGAACCGCGATGACAATGTCCATCATCCGGGTCCGATCACAGCCGTACCGATCGCATATTGCCTGCACCGCGACTGCGATCGCCTGCCTCATGACAAATCCCACCATGAAGGGCGTTCGAATATTAGTCACGGTAATTTGAAGAGATCCTGAGATCAAATATTTGCATGGGCCGGATTAGCTCCGGCTCTGCCTATCAATCACCTGTGGCGTCCAGTATCCCGAGACCGCCACGAGCAGGTGGGCGCGATGCACCCGACTGCTGCCGGATCCACCCCTTCCGACTCCGGGAGCTTCAGCCGCTTCCGCCGGGTCTGATCGCCGTGGGGTGGTGAACATTTCCTGCACCGGTTGACGGTGGAGTGCAGGGACGACGCGGGCCCAAAAAGTGCAGGCGGTCCGGCGAACCAGCACCGGGCACTCGCGGTGGTCACCCCGAAAAAATGACGGAGCGGAACGGCGCGTGTCAGGAGACAGGCTCCGGTTCGTCGGGCAGCACCGAGGTGAAGCGATTTCCCAACGGTACCGGCCGATGATCGTCAAGCGGTCGGAATTGGATTAACATCAAGCGGCCTGTTGAGGTAAGAAATTCCATCACCCACAATCACCACGCCAATCGCGAAGGAATTCTGTTTATGGACACGAGACCTCTGACGCGGCAATGGGCCGGGCTTTCTGCCGTTTTAATTGCGGTCGCCCTGCTTGCTGGTTGCCAATCGACCCCGACGACCGGTCCCTCCGACACGCGCGCTGCGGTTGCCGCCGCACCGATGGCGACGACTACCGTTCCTTCTCCACCCTTGATGCCGCATCCCATCACGCCCGAGTTTGTGCCTCCGATCCGGGTGACCCCGCCGATTCGCATCAATTGCGGCACCGCCCAAAAACTGACCGATTCCTCCGGACACGTCTGGCTGGCCGACGAAGGTTACTCGGACGGGCTCCCCTATCAGGTGGATGACGTTCCGATCGCCAATACCAGGGATCCCGAGATCTTCCGCACGGAGCGATACTCGATGTTGTCGTACCGGTTCGGGGTCCCGAACGGCAAATACACGGTCAAGCTGCTCTTTGCCGAAGTGTATTCGGGCATCACCGGCCCGGGCCAGCGGGTGTTCTCCATCAACGTCCAGGGGCACGAGTTCAAGAACTTCGACATCTGGGTCAAAGCCGGCGGCCCGGACAAGGCCTACGTGCAAAGCGTCGACGTGGACGTGACCAACCGGATCCTGACCATCTCGTTCACCCCCGATGTGGAAAACCCAAAGATTGATGGCATTGAGATCCTGCCGCGGTCCTGAGGCGGCCCGAGTTCACCGTCCGGGCTCCAACCTGAAATTCGATCCCATGAACAGATTTCCCGATATCCCGTCGTCCTTTGCGATGAAAGCACTGTCAATCGCCTTGTTGGCCATGGTCGCGAGCCTGGCGTTGGCGCAAGCCCCGGCGGCCGCGCCCGCGGTCCCGGTCCTGCAAATCGACGCCGGCAAGGCGACCGGCGACGTCAGCCCGACGCTATACGGGCTGATGACCGAGGAGATCAACTATTCCTACGAGGGCGGGCTCTATGGCGAATTGATCCGCAACCGTTCGTTCATGTCGACCCCGCGCTGGCCGATCTACTGGGATGTCGTCGGGAAGCCGACGGTGGCGCTCGAAAGAAGCCAGCCCCTCAATGCCGCGCTGGACGTGAGCCTGAAGGTGGTGGCGAGCACGGCGTCGGCAAAGGCGCCGGAGGGCATCGCCAACCGTGGTTACTGGGGCGTCCCGGTGCGGCCGGACACGACCTACCACGCTTCCTTTTTCGCCCGGAGCGACGATTTTCACGGCCCGCTGACCGTTGCGCTCGTCAGCGACGACGGCGAGACGGTCTTCGCCCGCGCGGAGGTCCCGGGGATTTCCCCGGACTGGCGGCAATACAGCGTCACCCTGCGGACGAACAGCGACGTCCGGACGTCGAAGGACAATGTCCTCGAGATCTTTGTCACGGCGCCCGGCACGATCTGGTTTCAGCAGGTCTCGCTGTTCGGCCCCACCTTTGAGGATCAACCCAACGGCTTCCGGCCTGACCTCATGCAGTTGCTGGCGGCCATGCACCCGCAGTTCCTGCGCTTCCCCGGCGGCAATTATCTGGAAGGCAACACCATCCAGGAGCGGTTCGACTGGAAGAAGACCATCGGCCCGCTGCAGGACCGGCCCGGCCACAAGAGCCCGTGGGGGTACTGGTCGACCGACGGCATGGGTCTGCTGGAGTTTCTGGACTGGTGCCAGGACCTGCACATGCAGCCGGTGCTGGCCGTCTATGCCGGTTATTCCCTGAACGGCCAGCATATCGCCCCGGGCCCGAAGCTGGCGCCGTATGTGCAGAGCGCACTGGAGGAGATCGAATACGTGACCGGCGGTCCGGACACGAAGTGGGGCGCACAGCGCGCGAAGGACGGCCATCCGGCGCCGTTCCCGCTGCACTACGTCGAGGTGGGCAACGAGGACTACAATCGCTCCAGCCAGTACGATGGCCGGTTCGCGCAGTTCTACGACGCGATCAAGGCGAAGTATCCGCATCTGCAGGTCATCGCCACCGCGCCCGTGACCAGCCGGACGCCGGACCTGCTCGACGAGCATTTCTACCGTTCGCAGGAGGAGATGGAGGCGAACGCGGACCAATACGACAAGTACCCGCGCCACACCAAGACGAAGATCTTCGTCGGTGAATGGGCCACCCGGGTAGGCTCCCCGACGCCCAACATGGCCGCCGCGCTGGGCGACGCCGCCTGGATGACGGGATTGGAGCGCAACTCCGACATCGTGCGCATGGCCAGCTACGCGCCGCTCTTCGTCAACGTCAGCCGACTCACGGGTCGGGACCGGTCGATGCAATGGACCACGGATCTGATCGGTTATGATGCGCTGACCAGCTACGGTTCGCCGTCCTACTACGCGCAGGTCATGTTCGGCTCGATGCACGGCGACGAGATCCTGGGCACGAGCGCGGAAAACATCCCCACCCGCACCTGGCAGCCTCCGGCGTTTCGCGGCCAGACCCGGCCGCCGCAGCAACTCCGGCAGATCTACTTCGATGCCACGCGCGACCGCCGCAGCGGGGTCATCTACCTGAAGGTGGTGAACGAGGGCGGCACGGCGCTGAACGTCAACGTTCGCATCGCCGGAGCGCCGCGCATCGAACCCGAGGGCGAGGCGGTGGTTTTGCAGGCGGACAGCCCGGAGGATACCAACACCATCGA
>JBJKRV010000569.1:0-3614 GCA_046704465.1 Opitutaceae bacterium
CGCCTCCTGCCCCACCTGGTTGCCGCCCAGCAGCAGGAATTTCAGCTTGGGTCCGATGATCGGCGCATACGAAGCGATGTTCGCCCCCACCGTGATGGCCCAGAACGCCAGCTGGTCCCACGGCAACAGGTAGCCGGTGAAACTCAGCCCGAGGGTGAGCAGGAACAGCCCGGTGGCGATCAGCCAGTTGAACTCGCGCGGGCGCTTGTAGGCGCCGGTGAAATAGACGCGGCAGAGGTGCAGCATCACGAAAAGCACCATGAGCTGGGCGGCCCACCGGTGCATGTTGCGCACGACGAGGCCCGCCGAGACCACGAACTGCAGGTCCTTCATCGAATTGTAGGCCTGGCTCGTGCTCGGCACGTAGTAGAACATGAGCAGCACGCCGGTGCCGATGAGGATGAAGAACAGGTAGAGGGTGATGAGGCCCAGGCCGAGGGTCGTGCGGAACCGCAGCGCGCGCCGGCTCACCTTGGCCGGCTGCACGTGGAGCATGAAGCTCGAGACCATCGCCTGCGACTGCTCGAGGCGGCTCTGCGGCAGGCCGACGCGGAAGATCGACCGCCCCACCCGGGTGCGTTGAAAGGCCTGCCAGATGCGCTTGGGAAACGGCGTGTTCATACAACCAGGTATTTGTCCGCCGGCACGATCCGGCTCTTGTCCACCACCAGGTGGTTGTCCTTGCTCAGGGTCATCAGGAACCAGGGCAGCGGCTTCGGGGCGGGTCCGCCCAGGACCTTGCCCTGGTTGTTGAACACGCTGCCGTGGCAGGGGCAGTGGTAGCCGTTGCTGGTCCGGTTCACCGTGCAGCCCAGATGCGTGCAGACCGCCGAGATGCAGCGAAACGTGTTGCCGCGCCGCACGATGAAGACCCGCTCGTCGGCCAGGAAGGTCACCGAGTCGTCCGCATAGTCATCCGGCCTTCCCGCCTTGAAGAGGAGGCTTGGCTCGTAGAGCACGTTCGGCGTGAGGAAGCCGCCGGCCGCGGCGGCGGAGGCCCCGACGGCGAAGGCCGCGGCGACCCAGCCCAGCGAGAGCTGGAGGAAATTTCGCCGCGTCGGCTGCTCGCGGGAATTGGTTTCGGAAGGATTCATGTCAAGCAGGCACCAGTTCGACCCGCTCCATCGTGATGGCGCCGGTCGGGCAGCGCACCGCGCAGAGCCCGCAGCGGATGCAGCGCGTCTCGTCCTTGATGATCGCGCCCTCCTCGCCCGGCGCCGGGATGCGGCCGTAGCGGGCCAGGAAGGCGGACTGGAGGCTGGAGTCGCCGCGGAGGCGGGCCACGTCGACCAGGCGCAGGCAGGATTCCGGGCAGATGTCGGCGCACCCGCCGCACAGGATGCACTCGTCGCCGTTGAAGACCGGGCCCACGTGGCATTTGAGGCAGCGGTCCGCCTGGCGGCGCGCGTCCGGCGCGGGAAAGACCTTCTCCACCTCGGCGATTCCGATGCGCCGGTCCAGCGGCAGCGTCGGCGGCGTCCGGCGCTGGAGCTTCTCGTAGTCGGGGGTCATCCGGTAGCGGCCGGTGTCGTAAATGGTCATGCGCGCCTGGCGCGGTTCGGGCGGGACGCGGCCGGTGAGGAATTTGGCGATCGAGTTCGCCGCGCGCTTTCCCTCGGCGATCGCGGTGATGATGTTGCGGGGGCCGAAGGCGGCGTCGCCGCCGGCAAAGACATCGGGCCGCGAGGTCGCCAGGGTGACAGTGTCGGCCTGCAGGGTGCCGCGGGCGGTGACCTTCAGGTCGTCCTCCGGGCGGATCCAGGACAGGTCCGCCGCCTGGCCGATCGCCAGGACCACGGTGTCGCAGCCGACCTCCTCCTCGCTGCCCTCGATGAACTGCGGGTTGAACCGCCGGTTCTCGTCGAACACCCGGGCGCACTTGACGAGCTCGACGCCGGTCACCTTGCCGTCGTGGCCGACGACCCGGCGCGGGCCGTACCGGGTGTGGAGGTGGATGCCTTCCTTTTCGGCTTCCTCGATCTCCTCGCGGGCCGCGGGGATTTCGTCGAGGCTCTCAAGGCAGTACATGTGCACCTCGGGCACGCCCTTGCGGATGGCCTCGCGGGCGACGTCGAGGGCGAGTCGCACCTCGTCGGGCGCCTCGGGCTCACGGGCGGTGAGTTGCTCCAGGGCGGAGGCGGCCTGGTGCAGGGCGGTGCGCAGCTCGCCCTCGCTCATCCCGGAGAAGCGTTCGGCCTGGCGCACGACCGAGCGCGCCACGTCGAAGGCCACGTTGCCGCCGCCGATGACCACGACCTTGCGGCCGAGGGTGACGCGGTAGCCGAGATTGATGTTGAGAAGGAAATCGATCGCGCGCAGGACCCCGTCGAGCTGCAGGCCCTCGATCGCCAGCTCGCGGCTCCGGTGGGCGCCGATGCCGAGGAAGACGGCCTCGAAACCCATGCGCTTGAGGTCGGCCAGCAGGAAGTCGCGCCCCAGCCTGGAGTTGAGGCGGATCTGGACCCCGAGCGATTCGATGGCGGCGATCTCGGCGCGGACGATGTCGCGCGGCAGCCGGTATTCGGGCACGCCCAGCACCAGCATGCCGCCGGCGATGTCGTGCGCCTCAAAGACCGTCGGGGCGAAGCCCATCAGGGCCAGCTCGTGGGCGCAGGCCAGGCCGGCCGGCCCGGCTCCCACCACCGCGATCTTGCGGCCCTCGCCGATGCGCTCACGCGCCGGGTTGCGCAGCTGGGGATAGACGCGGCCGAGATCGAAATCGTCCGACTCGACCCCGAACTTCTCGCACACAAAACGCTTCAGGGCCCGGATCGAGACCGCGGCGTCCAGCGAGCCGCGCCGGCATTTGGCCTCGCAGGGGGCGGCGCAAACCCGCCCGCAGATCGAAGCGAAGGGGTTCGGCGTGCGGGCGATCACGTAGGCGTCCTCGTAACGCCCCTCGGCGATCGCCTGGACATAACCGCCGGAATCGGTGCGGACCGGACAGCCCTCGCGGCAGAGCACCTGCCGGGCGAAATAGTTCACATCCGGCAGATCGACGCTGTAGGTGGCGGCCATCGCGCAGTACTCGGGGTGGTGCCGGCCGCCTACTTGGCGTCGTACTCCTGATGCAGCGCGGCGATCTTCGCCTTTTCCGCGGCCTGGTCGGCGGCGGGCAGCTTGGCCAGCTTGGCCTCCAGGAGCGCGTGCTTGCGCACGCTGGCATCGTAGACCAGGAACGTGTAGATGTCCTTGGCCATGGTCGGGCTGATCATGGAGCCGGGCTTGTGCATCATGCGCTTCACATAGCGCGACCACTCGTCCGGCAGCGCGAAGTCCGAGTTGATCGGCCGGGCCAGCGTGTGGCACACCGAGCACTTCATGCGGAAAATGCGGTAGTCCTTCTGGATCGGGGTGGGGTAATGGGAGACGTCCACCGTTGACGGTCCCTTGTCGAATTGGGCGATGCGGGCCATCGTGGCGGCATCAACCCCGTCATCGGCGCGGCACCAGCCCGCCGCGCCCAACACCAGCGCGGTCACAATCGCAATGGCGGATTTTGTCGTCATGATTTTGAAAACCATGTTCCGGCGGCCTTGATCCGGTGAATGGATGTCAGGATGGGGAAAGAACAGGGATCTATCGGCCGCCGAAACATGATGGTGGATCATAGC
>JBJKRV010000570.1:0-3573 GCA_046704465.1 Opitutaceae bacterium
CACGGTCGTCACACCGAGCCCCAAACGCTGCAGAAGCGTCGCCGCCGCTTGCCGGATAGCCGCTTCGCAACACTCGCCCCTGCAGATTCCGTGGTGGGGCAGAATCTCGCGGTGCAGTTGAATCCGATTTTTGCGCCGCCGGCAGCCAGATGGTGAACTTCGTCCCTTGACCGACATCGGAGTGTACTTCCACGCGCCCATGGTGGCGCTTGATGATCGAGTGGACCGTGGCCAGGCCCAATCCGCTTCCACCGGGCTTGGTGGTGAAAAACGGATCGAAAATACGCGCGAGATCTTCTCTTGAGATGCCCACTCCGGTGTCAGAAATCGTCAGCTTGACCATGCGCCGACCTTCTGAACCCGGCGTGGAACCAGCCTCCGAAAGCGCATTCTGCAACGCGATGCGGATGGTGCCGCCCCCCGGCATCGCTTGGGTGGCGTTGATCACTATGTTCTGCACAACCTGGCCGATCTGGCTCTTGTCCACCTCCGCGGGCCAAAGGTCCGGCTCGAATGTGAACTCGAGGCGCGCCGTGGATCCGTGCAAGGCAAACTCTGCCACCTCGCGGACAACCTCCGCCAAGGCCACGGCTTTTCGAACCGGGTCACCTCCTTTTGCGAACGTCAGGAGTTGCTGGGTCAGCTCCCGCGCGCGGATCACGCCCCGTTCCGCCTCGCCCAGCCATCCGGTGAGCGTGGCATCGCCTCCGGCATCGAGTTTGGCCAGCGTGAGATTCCCCATGATCACCGTCAGCAGATTGTTGAAATCGTGCGCGATTCCGCCGGCGAGCACCCCGAGAGATTCCAGTTTTGCCGCCCGCTGCAGCTCCGCCTCCAGCCGGGCCTCGTGCTCCAGTTGACCCCGGATCTGAGTCGTCTGCCGCCGGACCCGTCGACGCAAGGTCACCACCCAGCCCGTGCCCAGCACGGTGAACAGGGCGAACAGGCCCATGATCGATTCGGCGCGCTGGACTGTCCACCACGGCGGCTGGCTGAGAACCCGGACATCCTGCGGCTCGCGCAATTGCACCTGAAAGCCCTTGGGCCTCAGATACTCATCGTACTGAACTTCGTACACTCCTGCCAGCGACAGCCGGCTGCCGACCTTCAGATGTGGGCCCGCCTCGCCGCCGGCGGCCTGATCGAGCACCGCGTCAAATACAGCCTTCCTTCCCTGAATCAGATAACGCGTCTCCTCACCCCGCCGGACGCTGTCGAGCAGAACGCCGGACACCCGGATCAGATGACCGTCCAGCTCAGTCTGCGCCGCCTTCGATGGATCGAGCATGATCGGCGCCGGCTGGGCTCCGGCGGACAGACGCCGGTAGATGGCCTCGCGTAACACCAACCGGCCACCCTCGTGTCCCGGGAAACCCACCACCTCCACGCGGTCGCCCGGCGACAGCGGGGTCACGTCGCGGCTCAGCGCCAGCAACGTGTCTGCGCCCTCCTGCACGTCAAGGTAACGTCCTGGAACCTGAAGCAACGCCACTCCCGCAATTTTCACCCGACGGTTGATCGTCTGCAGCGTGCTGAACTGACGCAGGCTGGCAATGGAACGCGCCGGCAACGCGAACGGGTGATTCGGCGCCTGCTCTTCCACCATCACGTAGTCAGTCGAATCCGCCGGCACGAGCAGCCGGATGCCCGTGAGTTCGTGCCGCGCGTCGGCTTGCGCCTGACACACCCCGGTCAAACGGATCACTGAGCCGACAAGATCCCCGAAATGCGTCGGGCCCGGCACATAGGCGGTGAACCCTCCTGCAGCCGTGGTCAACTGCAGGTGCGTCAACGGACCCACGCGACGGGCCTCGCGAAGAAATCCTTGGAGTTCGATCCACTGGCCCTCCTCCACCCCCGTCAGCGCTTGATCCAGGGTGACGTCCCGTGCCTCCGGCAGGCTGATGGATCCGGTCACCGTGATCTGGTCGGCCCTGATCTCCGGGGCAAAGGCGCCGGCGGCCGATACTCCCCTCACCTCCACCGCATCTCCCAGCGTCGGCGAGCGACGGCCCCCACTTCCCGTCGCATCGATCCGGATGCCTCCGCTCGCATCGGTCATGTAGAAGTACCCGCCCCCGGGGCTGACCCACGTCACCACGCCGTAAAGGCTCACCGGGATCCCGCGACGCGCCCCGTCATTACCCAACTCGAGCACCTGATCGGCCAGTCGCAAGATTGGCTCGGCCATGCGGGCCTGGAATTCCTTTTCCGCCGCCCCTGCCGACAGGGCGCGATACAATCCATGGCTGAGATTCAGGTCGGTCCCATGGACGTCCGGATAGCCGATCGCCTCGATCCACTCTCCTTTGCGCACCGGTTGCAGCTGCCCCGTAAGCACTGTCACCTGACCGGTGTCATCTCGAATCGTCAGGCTGGTTCCCGGCTCCTGGTTCCACGCCATGCCGATCACCCGCACCATCTGCTTGGAATTCGCAGACCGCAGTGCCGCTATGGGGGAACGCGGCCGATGAAACTGCGGGTCGGTGCGCAACCAGCCCGAGACAGTCAGGTCCTCGGGGCGGGCAATCCACAACGCGAAGGCTGACAAGCGGCCGGCAGGAGTCACATTTGGCACCAGGACTCCCTTCACCCGCACAAACGCCGAGTTGCATTGCGGCTCGACGCCGGAACGTTGCAGGAGCATCCGTGCCTGCATTGGCCAGCCGTTCACCGTCATATCCAGCAAGATGTGGTTGCGGTCGATTTCCGTCTGGCGGTTGACGAACCCTTCCAGGGTCACCAGTTGCGTTGGAAGACGCCCGGCCTCGGCCGCCGAGCCCGCAAACCGCCACGGCACCGGGTGCAGAGGCACGTCGGACGCCAGCACCGTGATCTTGGCCTGGTCCAGGTTGAGATCATGGATCGGAGCCATGAGCCCATCGACCAGAATCCGCTGACCCTCGCGGATCGGATAATGCTCCAAGCCGCAACGAACATACACGATGCCGCCGTCCACCTCGCCCCAGAGCAATTTCCAGTCGGGATCGTAATAGCAGACGGTCATCTCAAACCGGACGTGATGAAGCTGCCGCCTGGCCCCCCCGGTCAGGTTCCAGAAATCCTGCACACCCAGAGTCTTATCGGATGCGGGCGATGCCGGGGCAGCCGCCGCACTCAGGTCCGGGCCGACAAGCAGCGCGAACGCCAACAGAAAAGCCAATCCCGCGCCGCGGCAGATGCGGCCAGCCGCTTTGGATTGAATGGTGTGTTGGATCTGGCGAAGCTTGAGGTCCCGAAATCCGGACGGGGCCGCCCGCTTCGCGAACATGCCTTGATATCGGCACACCCGCCGGAGGGGTCAAATCGGAAGCTCCCCTTTCGCCTCCAAGGCGGAACACCCTACGCTTCGCGGCCGTCGCAGCACGAGCGTGCCGGAACGCCACCGGACGACGGGCGCCGTCGTCCGGGAAAGGCTTCTGCCAAACACACGACCGCGTGGCCCGGGCCACGCGGTCTTGTGTTTGGCAGAAGCCTTTACCGGACGACGGCGCCCGTCGTCCGGTGGCGTTCCGGCACGCTCGTGCTGCGAGGGCCGCGAACCGTAGGGTGTTCCGCCTTGGAGGCGAAAGG
>JBJKRV010000571.1:0-2558 GCA_046704465.1 Opitutaceae bacterium
CGCCGGCATGGCGCCGAATCGGGGTCCGGTCAGGCGGATCAGGGGGAGTCGTAGGGGGATTCACAGGCGGCGCCGGGAGTCCGACGCCTCGGCCGATGTTCGAGTCGCGGCCTGAATGCAGCCTGAAACCCCCCTGAATTTCCGTTCAGGCGGCCGGCGGCGAGCGCACGCCCTCCAAGGCCGCATCGGCCGGCTCCTTCTCGTCGCCGAATTTCACCTCGCCTATGTTTATAGAATGCCGTAGGCAGACGGTGGCGGTTACCCGCTAAGTGCGGGCCGGCTGCCACCGGCCGTGAAGCCCGTCTTCTCCCGAACCCTCGCCGTTTTCGCGCTGACTATGGGGTGTCTGCAGATGGGGGTCCGCGCCTCATGGCTGAGCCGGTTCCTCGAGATTGGCGACCTGTTCGAGGATATCGTCGCGGAGCAGCCGCAGCCCAACCTGGCGCCGGCCGTGCCGACGGTCGGCCGGCCGACCTACTATATTGACTATGCCGACGGCTATCGGGAGATCGGCATGGATCCGATCGCCTGGGACACCCCTCCAGCGCCGGAAGTCGTGCTCACCGAGGTGCGCACGGCCCTGACGTCGCAACATTACCTGCCGGCGTCCGGCCGGCACCGCCCCACCCTGATCCTCTACTACGACTGGGGAGTCATGCGTGAACGGAGCGGCTTCGGCCGCCGCCTTGCGGACATGGGCGCCCGCTACATGCTGGTGGCGCCGCCCAAAGAGGTCGGCCGGATGTATCGCGACTTTCGCGATAACCTGGAGGGATGGACGTTTCACTTCCCCATCATCAACCCGATGGAAGCCCGGTTGATGGACTTGGCGGGAGACGATCGTTACTTCGTCATCATCTCGGCCTATGATTATGCGTCCGTCGCGCACAACCGACCCCGCCTCCTGTGGCGGGTCCGGATGAGCACATGGACCATCGGAACCTCGATGGCCGAGGCGTTCCCGACCCTGCTGCGGGGCGGTGCGCCCTACTTCGGGCGCAACCTTGCCGAGGCCCAGTTCTGCGCGGTGCCGGTCGTGCGCGCCGGCGAGGTCAAGGTGGGGACTCCCAGGGTCGAGGACCTCCCTGGGGCTGACCTGCCGCCTCCCGCGAACCCGAAGCAACGCCGGTGATTCCGCGAAACGGTCGTTGGCGACCGCGCTCACCGATTGCCCGGCCCGGCCGGCGCCAGCTGGGGAGCCTGACGGCTCTGCATCGCCGCCCGTTGCTGCTGGAAGATTGTCTGCAACGCCTGCATCTGGACGGCATCCAGGAATCCCTGGCTTTGCGCCTTCACCATTACCTGGATGGTGAGGTGGCCAACGTGGCTGTCGGCCAGCAACTGCTGCAACTGGGCCAGCGGCACATCGGTCAGCGGCTCGGTGCCGGCGAGCGCCGTCTGCAGGCGGACAATGGTGCCGGATTGTCCGACGGTGGCGTTCGCCCGGAGATTTTGCGCGTACCCCTGATCGCCCGGCAGCGCCTGAATCTGATTTTCGATGTCGTCATCCGACATGGCCATGAGGGCGGCAAAGTCCGAGGAGTCGCCCAGCGCCCCTCCGCGCTCCCGCAAGGCGGCGGCGGTGGCATCGGTGGCAACCATGCGTTTGTCGACCAGCAGGTCCATGAAACGCTCGGTCTGCGCCGGCGTCAGCCCGAGCCGCTTCGCCAGGGCGCCGTACCGCTTCTCCATCTGCCGCCGGAGCCGGGCCGACTGGAATTGGGCCGCACCGGGTTCCGACATGGATGATGCCCCCGACCCCCCGTGGGTCCCTTCCACACGCGACTCGAGGTTCCGCACGCGGGTATCGGCCGCCCGGAAACGACGCGCTAGATCGGCGATCCGTTGGTCGCGCTGGGCGAAGCCGAAATGATCGGCTGCCACTTCGGATTCCAACCGGTGCCGGATTTGGGCGGCTGCGTCCAATTGCGACCGCAGGTCCGCCAGCTTCGAGTGATCGCGGTGCAGAAGAACCGCGGCGCCGATGAGGGCCAGGGCGAGCAGGCCCACCGTGTAGCTCTTGGCGGTTTTCATCGTGACTTGCGATCACCGCCGGATGCCCGACCGGCGTGCGCTGGCGAATGGCGCAAGCTGCGGAACGGTTTGAATGGAGGGGTTAGGGAACCGCAGCAATCGGACGTAGAGAGCGTTTCTGGGGTCGGGGTATGTTTCGGCGGCCGTATCCTGTCAATTCCCCCCCGGGAACCCGGAATCGTCTCGTCGTTGGCACCGGCTCGGCTCCGTTCGGACGATGATTGCGGCACAGTCGGGACTCATTCCCGGACCTCGCCCCAAGCATGCGTGAGGCGACGATTTCTCGTTCTGCCGGTTGACCGGACCGCGGGTCGCGGGCAACGTCGTACCACCGGCCGTCCCCCGACCGGAAACCGAGATGAACGACGCCCCAGTTCCCTCCTCCCCTTCGCCAGCCGCGTCCCCGTCGGACCTCGCCGCCCCGCGCTCCACCCGCCGCGAGTTCCTCAAGAAATCCGCCGTCGCGGCCACCATGCTCCCGCTGATGGGTGCGGGCGCCACCCGCGCCGAGGCGGCCGATCCGC
>JBJKRV010000572.1:0-5125 GCA_046704465.1 Opitutaceae bacterium
CCACCCGTCCGTCCCGCCGCGGCACCCGCCCGGCCGGTTTCCCCGCCCGTCCGTCCCGTGCTTTCCACCCCCACTCCCGCAGCCCGCTAACCTCTCCGCGCCATGAGCCAATCCACCACTGCAGAAATCCCGGTCGTCACCGCCTGGCGGACCTACCAGGGCGCCGCCGGCGAGAAGATCGACGAGGAGGGATTGATCTCGCGCTACCTGCCGCTGGTCCGGGACATCGTCGACCGGATCAAGATCAACCTGCCCGCCCACGTCGACACCGAGGATCTCTACAGCGTCGGCGTCACCGGTCTCCTCGCCGCCGTCCGCAAGTTCGATCCGGCCAAGATGAGCACGTTCACCTCCTATGCCCGCAAGCGGATCCGCGGGGCCGTGATCGACGAGTTGCGCCGGCTGGACTGGTGTCCGCGCCGGGCGCGTGCCAAGGCCCGGCTCATCCAGAACGCGATGGCCGAACTCGAACAGGAAAAGGGCCGCGCGCCGACGGAAGCCGAGGTCCAGGAACGCCTTGGACTCACCCAACGCGAATTCACCCGCTGGATCGAGGACACGCGCCCCGTCTCGTTTGTGGCCCTCGACCAGGCGGCCGACGCCGGTGACGACGAGGGTGCCTCGCTCCACGAGGCGATCCCCGATCCCGGCCATGTGCCCGTGCCCGACCAGATGGAGCACGCCGAACTGGTGCAACTTGTCGCTAAACGAATCGAGCAGTTGCCCGATCTCCAGAAGAAGATCCTCTCAATGTATTACTTTGAAAACATGCGGCTGGCCGAGATCGCCGCGGTCTTCGGCCTGACCGAGTCCCGCATTTGCCAGATTCATTCGCAGGCGGTGCTCTCCCTGCGCGCCTACCTCTCCCGTGCGCGCAACCGGTGAGCGTATCCCGAAGGGCGACTCATGCTGGTCCTGCTGGGCATCCTTCTGGTCCTTGGTTCCACCCTCGGGGGGTTCATGCTGGCCGGCGGGCACCCGCTCGTGCTGCTGCATGCGTCCGAGTTCATGGTCATCTTTGGCATCGCCGCCGGCGTCCTGATCATCGCCAGCCCCGGGCACATCCTGCATGACCTCTCAGCCAAGACGCGGCAGGCCTTCTCCAGCAAGAAGCCCGGGAAGGGGGAATACGTGGACCTCCTCAAGCTGCTCTACGAGATCTTCATGGTCGGGCGCCGCAACGGCCTCATCGCCCTGGAGGAGCACGTGCTGGAGCCGGAGAAAAGCCCGATCTTCCAGCGCTACCCGCTGGTTGTCGCCCACCAGGAGCGCCTCGAGTTTCTCTGCAACGGCCTGAAGCCCGTCATCGACGGCAAGATCAAGCCCGATCAGCTCGAGAATCTGATGGAGATCGAGCTCGATTCGAAGGCCGACGAGGCCGAGCACCCCGTGCACGTCCTGCAGATGATCGGCGACTCGCTCCCCGGCATCGGCATCGTCGCGGCGGTGCTCGGGATCATCAACACGATGGCGGCGATCGCGGACGGCCCGGCCGTGGTGGGCGAACGCGTCGCCGCGGCGCTCACCGGCACGCTCCTCGGCGTGTTCAGCGCCTACGGGTTCGTCAACCCGCTCGCCACCCGCATCAAATTCAACAACGGCCACGACCAGCAGTACCTGCAATGCATCATGGCCGCCGTCGCCGGCTTTGCCAAGGGGCTGGCCCCGATCACCGCCGTCGAGGTCGCCCGCCGCTCGCTCGACAGCGGCGTCCAGCCGACCGCGGACGAACTGGAGGCCGTGCTCAAGGGACTCAACACGGCCACCGCCAAGTAGGAGACGGACATGGCCCGCAAACGAAGAGCCGCCGCCCACGGGGGAGCCTGGAAGGTCGCCTACGCCGACTTCGTCACCGCGATGATGGCGCTCTTCATGGTCCTGTGGATCTCCGCCCAGGACAAAAAGATCCTGATCGCCACCTCCCAGTACTTTCAGAATCCCTTCCGCGCCCTGCACCAGACCACCGGCGTCATTCCGCAGGACCCCCTGAAACCGACCGCCCTGCCCGGCAAGCGCACGCTCGACGAACGCCAGAAGAACAGCCAGATGGACCTGACCTACCTGGCCTCGCTTGCCCGCGAATTCTACCGCCAGCTCCACGTCGACGACACGATGAAGGAGAAGCCCATCCTGATCCAGGTCACCAGTGACGGGCTCCGGGTCACCCTCTTCAATCGTTCGAGCTCGCCGCTGTTCAAGGGCAACACCGCCCAGTTCACCGAGTGGGGCACCTTCCTGATGCAGAACCTCGCCTGGCTGGTCGACCGGCACAAATTCCGCGTCGCGATCGACGGTCATACCCGGTCCGGCGTCCGCTTCGCCACGCCGGCCCAGAACGATTGGAACCTTTCCATCAGCCGGGCCGACGCCGCCCGCACCGCCCTCACCTATTATGCGGTCTCGCCGGCGCAGATCGACCGGGTGACCGGATTCGCCGACACCCGTCCCCTGCCGGCCACGCCCAAGGCCTCGGAATCGAACGACCGGGTCACCCTCAGCCTGACCCTCGCCAACCGTTTTCGGCGCGGCACCGACCGGGCCGCCTCCGCTTCCGCCGACCCGATTCCGGCGGGGGTCACCGCGGCCTCCGACCAGCCTCTCCCGTTCCCCGCGAAAGGAAACAACCCATGAAAAACTTCCTTCAGGGTCGCGCCCAAGTCTCGGGCGGACTCGCCGGCGCCCAGACTCCCGGCCCCGCCGTCCTGCACCGCTTCGAAGAGCCTGACGACCGCGCCGCCGACGTGGAGGTGGTCAAGCAGGGAGACAAGGTGGTGCGCATCATCGTCACCTGCGCCTGCGGCGAGCGCATCGAGATCGAGTGCCTCTATCCGCCCGCCTCCGTCTAGAGCGGATTAAATTGATTCGTAGCCGCTGTAGACCCGGCCGTCGGCCGGGTTGCCCGCTCACCGAGCGGGCCTACAGGCGCGGAACGCCGGATACGCTATTTTTTGATCCGCCCTAGAGTCCTCGAAACGCGAACCGCAACGAGCGGTGCCGCGTCAGGTCGGCGACCGAGCAATAATTGCCGGGACCGGCGGCCAAGCACCCGGCAAATTCTGCCCCGCCAAGTGACCGTTTCCTTTATCTTTTTGCCCATTAACAACTTGGGATCTTGGCATCAGCCCTGCTCATTATTGGCGTCGCATGAACGTCGGTATCTACCAGAGCGCCGCCTCGCTCGCCGCCTTGGAGCGCTGGCAAAACATCGTCACGCAGAACATCAGTTCGAGCGGCGAGACCGCCTACAAGCGGCGGGTGGCCACGTTCGGCGCCACCGATGCGGGCGAGGTCCTGAGCGCGCCCGGAACCAACCTCGACAGCGGCATCGGTGTCCCGGCCGTCTTTCCGACCACCTCTCCGTCCATCAGCTTCAGCCCCGGCCAAATCCAGACCACCGGGCGCAGCCTGGATGTCGCGCTCGAAGGACCCGGCTTCTTTGAGTTGCAGCTTCCGGACGGCAGCAAGGTTTTCAGCCGCAATGGCGCCTTCATGATGAACGCCAAGGGCACCGTGGTCGGAGACGGTGGCGCCGAGGTGCTCATGACCAACGGGAATCCCATCACGCTTCGGCCCGGGCAGGGCAACCTGGTCATTGATCCGGACGGCCTCGTGCGCCAGGGCGGAAACACCTTGGGCCATCTCGCGGTGATGAATTTCCCCAATCAGGCGGCGATGGTCCCGCTTTCCGACACGGTTTTCGCCGCCCCGGCCGGAGTGAAGCCCCAGCCGGTGGCGTCTCCCCAGGTGGCGCAGGGCAATCTGGAGGAGAGCAACACCTCCCCGCTGCGCGAGATGGTCGACCTCGTCACCATCTCGCGGGCCTACCAGGCCAACCAGAAGGTGATCACGAGCCAGGACAACCTCATGAGCAAAACCCTCGACGCCTTTAGCTGACACTCATCATGAGCAGTCTCTCCCTTTACTCCGCCGCGACGGGCATGGAAATCCAGCAGATGAACCTGGATACCATCGCCAACAACCTGGCGAACGTGAACACACCCGGGTTCAAGCGCAGCCAGATCGAGTTCCAGGACCTGCTTTACCAGAAGCCGCGCGACGTCGGAACCGACGGCGGCGGCGGCAACATCGTGCCCACCGGCGTCGAGATCGGCAACGGCGCGCGCGTCGCCGCCACGACCAAGGATTTCACCCAGGGCCAGCTCACCTCCACCGGCGGGCAGCTCGACCTCGCGATCCAGGGCGACGGCTTCTACGAGGTGCAGCGCCCCGACGGCACGATCGGCTACACGCGCGACGGCTCGTTCAAGCTCAACGCCAACGGCCAGGTGGTGACCGCCGACGGCCTGCCGGTGCTGAGCGGGTTCCAGACCATTCCGCCGGGCACCACCGCCATCAACGTGGCCCCGACCGGCGAGGTCACCATCGACAGCCCGTCCGGCACGCAGACCTTCCAGCTCACGCTCACCCGTTTCGCCAACCCCAGCGGCCTGCGCAGCCTCGGGGGAAATCTTTATCAGGAGACCGCCGCCAGCGGCCAGCCCGAGTCCGGCAACCCCGGCCAGGACGGCTTCGGCACGATCATGCAGGGCTACATCGAGGGCTCCAACGTGAATCTCGTCGAGGAGATGGTGAACCTGATCACGGCCCAGCGCGCCTACGAGATCAACTCCAAGTCGATCCAGGCCTCCGACGAGATGCTCCAGGAAACCGCGCAACTGAAACAGAACTGACGCCCGCCTCCCCGTCATGAAGCGCCTCCTCCCCTCCGGTCTGCTGGCCGTCGCCCTTCTCGCCGCTCCGGTGCTCCGGGCCGCCACGACCGCCGCGCCGGCGGCGCCCGCCGACACCGCCGCCCGGCGCGCCTTGATGGGCGGCGTCGCGCAACAGATCGCGGACCACTTTCAACTCCACGGCGAGCTGCAGATCGACACCCCCGCGTCCTGGCAGTTTCCATCCCTTCCGGCGGGGAAGCCCGCCCGGCTCGTCGTCACGGATTTCACATCGATGCCTGCGTCGTCGATGTTGGTGCGCTGCCGCCTGGAGGCCGGTGGCGCACCGCCGCTTTCTCTGTGCCTCAGGCTGCTCGCCCAGCTCTCGGCCGACGCCTGGGACGCCCGCGAACCCGTCTCGATGGGGTCGTCCTTCGACCCCTCCGACGTCGACG
>JBJKRV010000573.1:0-5514 GCA_046704465.1 Opitutaceae bacterium
TGTGAAGCGCCTCCTGCAGTCGCCCCGCGCGCCCGGCGCCCGGCCGGCCACCGCCGCGAGTGCGCCGCCCATCGGGGCCGGCGCCGCGCCCGACCCGAAGTCGATCGCGGTGCTGCCGTTCACCAACATGTCCCCCGACAAGGAGCAGGAGTACTTCTCGGACGGCATCGCCGAGGAGCTCATGAACCTCCTCGCGCAACTGCCCGAGCTGCGGGTCGCGGCGCGCACGTCGTCGTTCTTCTTCAAGGGCCAGCACGTGGAGTTGCAGGAGATCGCCCGGAAGCTCAACGTCGCGCACCTCCTCGAGGGCAGCGTGCGCAAGGCCGGCAACCGGGTGCGGGTGACGGCGCAGTTGATCCACGCGGCCAACGGTTACCACCTCTGGTCGCAGACCTGGGACCGCACGCTGGACGATATCTTCGCAGTGCAGGACGAGATCGCCGCCGCCGTGGTCGCCCAGCTCAAGGTCACCCTGCTCGGCGCGGCCCCGAAACGGAAGGCCTACCGCCCCGAGGCGTACGCGCTCTATCTCCAGGGGCGCGAGATCGGCCGTCAAGACACCGCGGAGGCCTTCGAGCTGGCCATCGCGCTTTTCCGGCAGGCCCTGGAGATCGACCCCGGCCTCGCCCCGGCCTGGGTCGAGACGGCCAAGTGCCGTTTCCTGCAGTGCTCAAACGGTTTCATTTCCAACAAGGAGGGAGGACGCCTGGCCCGCGAGGCGGTGGACCAGGCGTTGGCGATCGATCCCGACCTGCCCGGGGCGCATGCCGTCCTCGGCGTGTTGGCGGGAAGTTTTGACTCGGATGCGGCGGCGGCGGCGCGCCATTTCGAGCGCGCCCTGGCCCTGGATCCGGCCAATATCGAAATCCTGGGCCAGGTGGTCCTGCTGGCGCGCGGGCTCGGCCGGCTCGAACTCTGCGTCCGGATCGGCGAATACATCTCCCTCCACGATCCGGTGAATCCGGTGGGCTACGCCCGCCTCTGCGGTTCCTACTTCCGGCTCGGCCGCAACGACGAGGCCATCGCGAGCGGGCGGACCGCGCTGCGGTTGAGTCCCGGACGCAACCAGACCCACTATACGATCGGTCTGGCGCTGCTGCGCAAGGGAGACGCCCGGGCCGCGCTGGCGGAGATCCCCCTGGAACCCGCCGAATCCTGGCGACTCGACGGGCTCGCGATTGTCTTCCACGCCGTCGGCGACCACGGGAAGACCGACGCCGCCCTGGCCGAGCTGATCGCAAAAAGGGAAACCGATGCCGCTTGGAACATCGCCTACGTGCACGCCTTCCGCGGAGAAACAGACCTGGCGTTCACCTGGCTGGACAAGGCGCTCCACTATGAGGACCCCGGGGTTGCCGACACGCCTTGGATGTGGCAATTCGAACCGATCAAAAGCGACCCCCGCTGGCTGCCGTTTCTGCGCCGGATCGGCAAGGCCCCCGACCAACTGGCCGCAATTTCGTTCGACGTGAAGCTGCCGTCGCATTGAGGACGGACGGCGGAACGACGTTCGCCCATGAGCGGAGCCGGCAAAGCAGTTTTCCTGTCGTACGCCTCCCAGGACGCGGAGGCGGCGCGGCGGATTTGCGAAGCACTCTGCGCCGCGGGCATCGAGGTCTGGTTCGACCAGAGCGAGCTGCGCGGCGGTGACGCGTGGGACGCGAAGATCCGAAGGCAGATCAAGGAGTGCGCGCTGTTCCTGCCGGTCATCTCGGCGAACACGCAGTCGCGAACCGAGGGTTACTTCCGGCTCGAGTGGAAGCTGGCGGCGCTGCGCACCTACGCGTTTGCCGACGGCACTCCGTTCCTGCTGCCGGTGGTGATCGACGCGACTCAGGAGGATCTCGCGCTGGTGCCGGAGGAATTTCGCGCCGTGCAGTGGACCCGGGCCACGGGAGGTCAGATGCCCGCTTCCGCCGTGGCCAACCTCCGGCTGCTGCTCGGCCAGCCGGGGCCGCAGGCCTCGCCGCGGGTATCCCCGTCGCGAGGCGCGGATCCCCCCCGGTCCGCCGGCCCGTCCATTGCCGTGCTGGCCTTCGCCAACCTGAGCCGCGATCCGGAGAACGAATACTTCAGCGACGGCATCAGCGAGGAACTGCTGAACGTGCTGGCCAAAATCCCCGGCCTGAAGGTGGCGGCGCGGACCTCGGCGTTCTTCTTCAAAGGGCGCAACGTGCCCATCCCCGAAATCGCGCGGACGCTGGGCGTCGCCCATGTGGTCGAGGGCAGCGTGCGCAAGATGGGCAACCGGGTGCGGATCACCGCGCAGTTGATCGATGCCCGGGATGGGTTTCACCTTTGGTCCGAAAACTTCGATCGCGAACTGCAGGACATCTTCGCCGTCCAGGATGAGATCGCCGGGCTGATCGCGCGCAACCTGCAGCTGAAATTGAGCGCCACGAATCGCGCGGCCCGGGTGGTCGATCCCGAGGCGCACCGGCTCGTCCTGGAGGGAAGACATTTCTGGACGCTGCGCACGGAGGCGGGATTCGCGCGCGCGGAACAGGCGTTCACGCGCGCGCTGGACATCGACCCGGACTTTGCGCCGGCGCACGCCGGACTGGCCGACGTGTCGGTCGTGCGCGCGTGGTATCTGGGATTGGGCGACGGCGGTGCCTACCAGCAGGATCTGAAGCGGGCGGCGGCGGCACTGCAGCAGGCGCTGGCGTTGGATCCGTCGCTCGCAGAGTCCCATGCGGCGACCGCGGTGGTTAACTTCCTGGAGAGCCGCTGGGATGAGTCGGAGCGGGAATTTCAGGAGGCGCTTCGGCTCAACCCGAACTACGCCGTCGCCCACCACTGGCACGCGCATCTCCTGGCCGGCCGGGGCGACCTCGGCGCCGCGCTGGCGGCGCTGGAGCGGTCGATTGCGCTCGATCCGCTTTCGGTCGTGACCCTTGTGATCTATGCGAGCCAGCTCAACTTCGCGCGCCGCTACGAGGATGTGCTCGCGATCACCGACCGCGCGCTCGCGCTGCGCAGCACGGTGATCGCGCCGTTGCACGGCGCCCGGGCGCTGGCGCTGCTGGCGCTCGGGCGAAACGACGAGGCCCTGGCGGCCGCCCGCATCGTGACGCAGGAAGAGACATGGTGGATGCGCTGGTGGGCGGCCGAGGAAGCGCTGTTTGTGCTAAAACAGGCCGGAGCGGCCGGCGAAGCCAACGCGATCCTCGGCCGGTGGGAGGCGAACCTGCCGGCCGACAGCCTTAATCGCGGATTGATGCTCCACGCGGTCGGCCGCTTCGATGACGCGCTGCCGTTCCTCGAAAACATGGTGCCTTCGCTCTATTCGCGATTTCACTTCCAGACGATTTGGGACGACGTGCGGGACGATCCGCGGTTCCACGCCTTGCTGCAGAGGCTGGGCTGTGCGGCGGCCTACCAGCGGGGCCGCGAAGGGCTGGCGCGAATGCTGGCGGGGCGCGGAATGAAGCCATGAGCGGAGCCGGCAAAGCAGTCTTCCTGTCGTACGCCTCCCAGGACGCGGAGGCGGCGCGGCGCATCGCGGATGCGCTGCGCGAAGCCGGCGTCGAAGTCTGGTTCGACCAGAACGAGCTGCGCGGGGGCGACGCGTGGGATGCGAAGATCCGGCGGCAGATCAAGGAGTGCGCGTTGTTCGTGCCGCTCATCTCGGCCAACACCCAGAGCCGGCCCGAGGGATACTTCCGCCTCGAGTGGAAACTCGCGGTCGATCGTTCGCATCTGATGGCGGACGACATGCCCTTCCTTTTCCCCATCGTCGTCGGCGAAGTCACCGAAGCCGCCGCCCGGGTGCCGGACCGGTTCCGGGAAGTGCAATGGACCCGCCTCCGGCTCGACGAAACTCCCTCCGAACTGGCGGCACGGGTGACGCGGTTGCTGGCCGGCGCGCCACCGGCCGCGACCGCGCCAGGCGCGTCGGCTCAGTCGTGGCCCAAGGCACTTGTGGGTTGGTGGATCCGCCGGCGCCGCCAACGGCCGGCGTGGCTGCGGGTTGCGGCGAGCGTCGTGGCGCTCATCCTGGCCCTGTTCTACGGGCTGCGGCCGCTCTGGCAGCCCGATCACGGGAGCTCCACCCCCGCCAGCCCGGCGGCCGGCACCGCCACCGAGGCGGATTCGTCTGCGCGGCAGCTCGTGGCCAAGGCACGGCACCTGTTCGAGGACGAGGACGACTCCAACCGGGAGAACCTGCACCTGGCCGAGGACCTGCTCGAGCAGGCGGAAAAGACCGCTCCGTTCGACGGCGAAGTCTGGGCGGCCCATGCCCAGCTCTCGGGCCTGTTTATCCTGCTGGGATACGACACGAGCGAGGAACGCCTGGCCGCGGTGCGGCGGCAGGCCGAGCGCGCGCTGGAGCTGGCACCCAACTCGGTCGAGAGTCAGCTCGCCAATGCGTGGTATTTGTCGTCCCAAGGCAGTACGCTGGCGGAGGCAGAGCAGGTGCTGACGGCCCTGATCAAGCGCGATCCGAACGACTGGCGGCCGCTGCGGCTGATGGCCGAGGACGAGGCCTGGCAGGGTCACATCAACGCAGCCGTCCGCTGGTTCGAACGTGCCGCCGCCTTTCCGCAGGGAGCCGCCGTGGCCCTGGTGGACGAGGCCACCGACCTTTTCATCGCCGGGCGAATCGACCAGGCCGAACAGGCCGTGGACCGGTCGCTGGCCATCCGACCCCTCGGCCGCACGCTGCTGCTGAAGGTGCGCGGCCAGGTGCTTTGGGACGGAGACCTCGACGGGGCGAAACAAACGCTCGCACGCATGCCGCCCTCGCTGCTTTTGAGCGACCGCGGCGCCTTCAATGCCTTCCGCGTCTGGCTCTGGCGGCGGGAGCCCGCGAAGGCCCTGGAAGTGCTCCGCGGCGTCTCGCGCGATTTCCTGGAAGACGAGCAATACACCGGACCCAAGGCGGTGCTGGTGGCCGCCGCACAACAACTCGCCGGCCACCTCGACTTGGCGCGGCCCGAGTGGGAACTCGGCCTGCGGCAGATCGACGAACGGCTCGGTTCCGACCCGGACCAGCCGCGGCTGCTTTATCAGCGGGCGCTTTGCCTGGTCGAGCTGGGTCGCTCTGCCGAAGCAGCAGCGGCGCTGCGGACCTTCCGGCAGACCGGTAGATCGGGATTCACCATGTGGCCCGGCGGCGGTATCCCAGGCCTGCTGCTCAAGCTCGGTCATACCTCCGAAGCACTGAAAGCACTCGAAGTCGGGGTGAATGAAGGGGTCCCGCTCTTTCATTCCCGCGCGGTGCTGAGTCTTAACCCCGCCTTCGACGCGCTGCGGAACAATCCCCGCTTTCAGGCGATCCTGGCGCGCGCCCCCGGGCCTGGCCGCGGACCCCGGGGCAAAGACATCTTCCTGAGCACGCGTCGCCGGGCGTCGCTAGGGCGGAATAAAAAATAGCGTATCCAGCGTTCCGCGCCTGTAGGCCCGCTCGGCCGCCTTCGCCGGGCTGCTTGCGACGTTTATCCGAGCAACCGGCGAGGCTTCGGCGCCCTCGCAAAAACACGGTTGCCCGCCATAGTTCCGCGTCCGCGG
>JBJKRV010000574.1:0-6252 GCA_046704465.1 Opitutaceae bacterium
TGTCCGCCCCGTCGACCACGTGGTTGTTGGTGAGGATGTAGCCGTTGGGGCTGACGATCACGCCCGAGCCGAGGCCCATCTCCGCCGGCCGGCGGATGATGCGGCGCTGGCCGCCGAACTGGTTGCCAAACAGGGGGCCGAAGAACTGGCGGAACATCGGATCGTTGAACGGCGACCCGCCCTCGACGCTCAGTTCCTTGGCGCGCTCGAAGGTGACGACCTTGACGACGCTGGGAATCACCCGCTTGACAATCGGGCTGAACGAAAGTCCGGACTCGACCGTCCGCACCAGCGGCGTCGTGTCCACCTTGACGGACACCGTCCGCTTCGGCGGCGCGTCGTGATTGGATTCGGCGACCACCCAACTGGTGCCGCCGACGAGCAGGGCCAGCGCCGCCAGATAGTACCAGCGCCGGCCGGGGAAGGTTCGAGCTGCATTCATGTTCATAAGGTCAATGGAGATTGATGAGGAGTTGGCAGAACGGCCCCACCATAACCCGGACAGCTGACCGGCGCCTTGCCACCGCCTTACACTTTTGTAAGGCAACCGGCGCCCGAGACCCGCGCCATGGGTGGCCGCGATCGGCGCGGCCCACCCGCACCGGCGCAGCAGCCCGACGGCGGAGCGCCCGGATCGAATGCGCGTCCGGACGCCTGGAATCGCGGACGGAGCCGCCTAGAGGGCGGCTTCGCCGCGCTCGTCGGTGCGAATGCGCACCGCCTCGTCGATCGGCACGACGAACACCTTGCCGTCGCCGATCTTTACGGTCTTCCCCGCCTTGACCACGGCGGCGACGATTTTCGGCACGATTTCGTCCGGCACGACGACCTCGATCTTCGCCTTCGGCAGAAAATCGACCGTGTATTCGCTGCCGCGGTAGATTTCAGTGTGTCCCTTTTGCCGGCCGAAGCCTTTGACCTCGGTGATGGTCATGCCCTGGATGCCCAGTTGGGCGATGGCTTCCTTCACTTCTTCCAGCTTGAAGGGCTTGATGATGGCAACGATGAGTTTCATGGGAGCGGTGGGAATCGCAGGTCTCACTCAATGTAGCCTTCTTCCCCGTGCTCGGCAAGGTCGAGGCCCAGCACTTCCGCTTCCGGTGTCGGCCGCAAGCCGACGGTGACCTTGACGATCCACCCGAGGACAAAGGTGGCGGCCACCGCCATCGCCAGCGTGACGACAATGGCTTTCAACTGCTCGTGCCACAGCCCGCCGTTGGCCACCAGGTGCGCGAGCCCGTTCTTGACGGCGGCGCCGCTGGCGAGATTGGGATTCACCGCGCTGGTGGCCAGCAGCCCGGTCAGAAACGCCCCGAGCGTGCCGCCGACGGCATGAACGCCGAAGGTGTCCAGGGCGTCGTCATAGCCAAACCAGGCCTTGACCCGGGTGACAAAGAAGTACGGCACCACGGCGGCGCAGACGCCGATGATGACGGCGCCGGTGCTGCTGACGAAGCCCGTCGCCGGGGTGATGACGACCAGGCCGGCGACGGCACCCGAGCAAAATCCGAGGATCGAGGCGTGGCCGCGGAGGAGTTTTTCCATCGCGCCCCAGGTGAATGCCGCGACGGCGGTGGCGAGCGTGGTCGTGGTGAAGGCGTTGGCGGCAATGCCGTCGGCCCCGAGCGCACTGCCCGCATTGAATCCGTACCACCCGACCCACAGCATGCCCGTACCGACCATGCAAAGCACCATGCTGTGCGGCGCCATCTTCTCTTTGCCGAAGCCCATCCGCCGCCCCACGATCAGGGCGAGGATCAGGGCCGACCAGCCCGACGACATGTGCACCACCGTGCCGCCGGCGAAATCGATCGCCTTGATGCCCGCATCGGGATTCCACACGCCATTCATCAGGCCCGTGGCGCCCCACACCATGTGGGCGAGCGGGAAATACACGACAAACATCCACAACGTGACGAACAGGAGGATGGCGGAGAACTTCACGCGCTCGGCGATGGCGCCGACGATCAGCGCCGGCGTGATGATCGCAAACATCAGCTGGTACATGGCGAACACGTTCTGCGAAACCCAGTAGGCGTAGTCGGTGTTGGGCGCCGAGGTCACGCCCCGGAAGAAGAAGTATTCGCTCCCGCCCAGAAACTGGCCGACAAACGAGTCGCTGAAGCTGCGCCCGAACACGAGGCTGTAGCCGAACGCCCACCAGAGGATGGTGACCAGCCCCGCGATGCCCAGGCATTGGGCGAGGACGGAGAGCACATTCTTCCTCCGCACGAGCCCGCCGTAGAACAGGGCCAGCCCCGGCAGCGTCATGAACAGCACCAGGGCCGCACTGGTCATCATCCAGGCGTTATGGCCCGGCCCGGGCACGCCGGTGAGGCTGTGACCGGGATTGCTGTTTGTCACGAAGGCCTCCAGCGCCGCCACGCGTTGCTCCAGGGTCGGAGTGGAGGCAGCAGCCTGGGCAAACGCCGACGGGACGCACAATGCGGCGGCGAGCAGGGTCAGCGCCGTGCGGGATGGGTTGGGCATGGGTAGTCTCATGGCGAAAATGGCCACCCATGAGCAAAATCAATGCCATGAATGATTTTTATGATGAACTGGATAAATCTATCCAGCCGGCGGTCCGGGACGGGCCAAATCCCGCCGTGCGGGCGACAAAAAGGGCCGGCCTGTTGGGGCCGACCCGTCTGACATGGCCAAAAACGCTCAGGTTGCGGCTAGATGGCAGCCTCACCCCGCTCGTCGGTGCGGATGCGCACCACCTCGTCCAGCGGAACGACGAACACTTTGCCGTCGCCGATCTTGCCCGTCTTGGCGGCCTTGACGATGGTCTCGACGGTTTTTGCCGCCAATTCGTCCCCGAGGGCGATTTCAATCTTAACTTTGGGAAGAAAGTCGACGGTGTACTCGCTGCCGCGATAGATTTCGGTGTGCCCCTTTTGCCGCCCGAAGCCTTTGACCTCGGTCACGGTCATGCCCTCGATTCCGATGCCGGAGAGGGCGTCCTTAACTTCCTCAAGCTTGAACGGCTTGATGATGGCGATGATGAGCTTCATTGCAGAAAGACCTAACAGTTTTGATGGTTCTAGGGAAGGTTGTTATCGGATGGGAGCAAGCCGGATCGAGCATCAGGAGGCCGCTCCGCGAATGGGATTGTTCTCAGCCCGCCGCCGGTAGACCTGTGAGGCCAGCAGCGCCCCGTAGCCCAGCGCCACGCCGGCCGACACCCACCATTGTTCCCCGCCCGAGAACATGGCCGGGCTGACCACCTGCACGAGCACGAGCGCGATGAGCAGGTAGGCGACCCGGCCCATCGAGCCGGGCACGAGGACCCAGCCGGTCTTCAGCCGGCCGCTCTCCTGGCGCCGGCGGTGGCGGCGCTGGGCGGCGGCCTGCAGCAGTCCGAATCCAAGGCCGATGGAGCCGCCCAGCACGAAGCCGAGCACCGGCCGGAGAATATCCGCGAGTTGTGTTTCCATGTCGGGTAAGTGGCGGTTTGGGTTGATCGACTCCGGGGGGAGCGGCGGGGGGCGCGAGGCCCCGCGCCGCGCCGGGTTGGAGGGTCAGCGGGAGTGCGGCGTTTCCATGGCCTTGTCCATGACCATGCCATTGTAGCCGGTGACACCCATTTCGGGGATGTCGAGGCCTTCGATCTCGGTCTCGGCCGAGACCCGGTTGCCGACCAGCACTTCGACGATCTTGAAGACGATGATCGAGATCACGCTCAACGTGACGAAGCAGGTGACCACACCGATGAGTTCGGCCCAGAACTGGCCCATGCCGCCGCCGTAGAACAGGCCGCGGACCGTGCCGGCCACACCGTTCCAGCCGTCACCGTAGGTGCCATCGGCCAGCAGGCCGATCGAAAGGCAGCCCCAGGCACCGCAGGTACCATGGACGGAGATGGCGCCCACCGGATCGTCGATTTGGATCCGGTCGAAGAAGAAGACCGACTCGACCACCAGGATGCCGGCCACGAGGCCGATGATGCAGGCGCCCACCGAGCTGACAAAGGCGCAGGGAGCGGTGATCGCCACGAGGCCCGCCAGCATGCCGTTGCACGCCATGCTGGGATCCGGCTTCTTGGTACGGAACCACCACATCCACAGGACGGCGCCCATGCAGCCGGTGGCGGACGCCAGCATCGTGTTGGTCGCCACCACGGCGATCCGCAGGTCCGTGCCCGCCAGGGTGGAGCCCGGGTTGAACCCGAACCAGCCGAAGGCGAGGATGAAGGTGCCGGCGATCGCCATCGGGATGTTGTGGGCGGGAATCGGATTGACGCTCCCGTCCTTGTTGAATTTCCCGATGCGCGGGCCGATCAGCCAGGCGAAGATCAGCGCGATCACGCCGCCCTGCATGTGCACGACCGACGATCCGGCAAAGTCCACGTGCCCGTGGCCGAGGCCGAAATTGACCCCGAGCTGCGAGAGCCAGCCGCCGCCCCACACCCAGTTGCCGAACACCGGATACATCACCGTGCCGATGAAGCAGCCGTAGAGCACGAAGGCGGAGAACTTCCAGCGCTCGGCGGCCGCGCCGGTCGGGATCGTCGCGGTCGTGTCCATGAACACCATCTGGAAGAGGAAGAGACAGAAGATGCCGGCGTCATAGGTGTCGCCGCTGAGGAAGAACCCGTGCCAGCCGAGGAGGCCGAAATCCTTCCCGAACAGGTGCAGGGTGATTTCGTGCGACAGGGTCGCCGTGCCGCCCAGGGTGCCGAGCGCCCCCATGCCGCCGAACATGAACGCGAAGCCGCAGACCCAGAATCCCAGCATGCCGAGCGGATAGATCAGCATGTTCATGGTCATGGTGTGAGCCACGTTTTTGGCGCGGGTCAGGCCCGTCTCGACCATGGCAAACCCCGCCTGCATGAACATGACCAAAAAGCCCGTGACCAGCGTCCAGACGAAGTTGATCGAGATCTTGTTGTGCCCCACGGAATCGGCGAGCTGGGTGGCCAGCGGCTCGGCTTTGGTCTGCGCGACGTAGGTGTCGTAGGCGGCCTTGGCGTCGTCGTAGGCCTTGACCTTGGCGGGATCCTTGGCGTCCGCGGCGCTGAGAGGCGCTGGCGCGGTAACGACGAAGCCGGGAACGTCCGCCTTCGTGCCGGTGTTGGCGCCCGAGGGGTCGTAGGCTGGCGCGTCGGCCCACAAACGGGTTGCGCCGGCGCTGCCGAGCAGCGCCAGCCCCAAGAGGGGCACGTGCAGCCATCTTTTGCCTGAGTGGCGATTGATCATGGTGGAGGTGCTCGCATCCAGATGATGCTGATGCTGTGCTTTGGGTTGTCGTTGGTACGGACGGCTCGTCGGGATCCGCCTGCTTTGTTTCTTGCGCGTCGACGACCCCGGGGTGCCGGGCGGACCTCCGTCCGGGCACCGGCGGGACCGGTGACGGCACTGTTTAGCAGGCGGTATGCCAACGGGCGGATTCCACGACGAAGCGCTCCAAGAAAATCCGGCACACCCGCGCAGACGTCGGAACACCGCGGCACCGCCCGCCCATCAGAGCGCGGCATCCCCGCCCTCGCCGGTGCGGACGCGCATCGCTGCTTTGAGGGATACGACCAGGACCTTGCCATCGCCGATCTTGCCGGTCCGGGCCACCGCGGCGATGGCGCGCGCGGCGCGGCCGGCCAGGTCGTCCGGCAGGGCGATCTCCAGTTTCACCTTCGGCAGGTAGTCGACCGTGTACTCGCTGCCCCGGTAAATCTCGGCATGCCCTTTCTGCCGGCCGAAGCCCCTGACCTCGGTCACGGTCAGGCCGGTCACGCCCGCGGCCGCCAGGGCGTCCTTCACCTCCTCGAGTTTGAACGGCTTGATGATGGCGATGACAAGTTTCATGGGAGGTCGGAGCTGGGCGGTTTGATCGCGGGTGGGAGAGCTTCCGGCGTCAGTGCGCGGCCTGAAAATCGGGATACGCCTCGTTGCCGTGCTCGCCCAGGTCGAGTCCCTCCGATTCTTCCTCGGCGGTCACCCGCACCCCCATGAACGCCCTGATCAGGACCCAGAAGAAACAGGAGATGGCGAAGACGGATGCTCCCACGACAACGATCCCCTTCAGCTGAATCCAGGTCTGGGCGGCGCGGCTGAGATTGGTGGCGGCACCGGCCACGGAACCGGCGATGTCATTATTGTAGAACAGGCCGAGCGCGAGCGTGCCCCACACCCCGTTCACCAGATGCACGGACAATGCCCCCACCGGATCGTCGATCCGGAGCTTGTCGAAAAGGATCACGGAGAGCACCACGATGACGCCGGCCACGAAACCGATGAACGCCCCCGCCGGCAC
>JBJKRV010000575.1:0-4959 GCA_046704465.1 Opitutaceae bacterium
TTTCGCCACCGAGCACCTCGGGTCGACGATGGAGCGGGTCGTGCGCGCCAGCGACCGCCCGTGTCTCGTGACCTCGCGGTCGTTCAAGGCGTTTGAGCGGCTGCTGTTCGCGTACGACGGCAGCCGCAGCTGCCAGAAGGCGCTGGAATACCTGTCCACCTCGGCGACGTTCAAGGGCCTGGAACTGCACCTGGTGACGGTGGCCTCGGCCGGCGAGGAGGAATCCGCGCTCAAGACGCTGCAGTCGGCGGAGGGGGTGCTGCGGGCGGCCGGCTGAGCCCCGGTCTGCCAGATGCTGGTCGGAGGCGTGGACAGCGAGATCAGCAGCTATGCCGAGGCGCGCGGCATCCAGTTGCTGGTGATGGGCGCCTACGGGCACAGCCGCATCCGCCACCTCGTCATTGGCAGCAACACCACCGCCATGGTGCGGCATTGCCGGATCCCGGTGCTGCTGTTCCGGTGAGAGGGCGGACGCCGAGGCGGGCGCTGAGACCGACGGGCGTCGGGCGGGTTCCGGATGGCGCGCGGATCCGCGATCCGGCGGCGGCGGAGATTGACGGGCGTCGTCCGGCCCTCAAACGTTCGGCGCCTCGCTGAATGAAGAGGACCTCCCACCGCGGACCGCCGCCGGCGCCCGTTGCGCCGCGCCCCGGGCGCCGGCCGATGATCCTGGCCGCGGTGCTCATCATCCTGGCGATTCTCGCGGCCTACCACGACAGCCTGTCCGGCCCGTTCATCTTCGACGGCGGCCCGGCGATCCTGGAGAACGCCACGATTCGGAGCCTGACGCCGGTCTGGCGCCCGTTTGTGCCGCCACCCGACACGACGGTGACCGGACGCCCGCTGGCCAATTTCAGCTTCGCCCTGAATTACGCGATCAGCGGCCGGGCGGTCTGGAGCTACCACGTGCTCAACCTGCTCATTCACCTGGCGGGCGCCCTGTTGCTCTTCGGCCTGGTCCGGCGCACGTTGCTGGGGCCGCGGCTGCGGGAGCGCTTCGGGCGCGACGCCCTGCCGGTCGCCTTCGTGACGTCCCTCCTGTGGGGGCTCCATCCGCTGCAGGTCGAGGCGGTCACCTACGTCGTGCAACGGGTCGAGTCGCTGATGGCCCTGTTTTTCCTGCTGACCTTCTACTGCTTCATGCGGTCGACCGAGGGATCGCGGACGCGCCTCTGGTCCGTCCTGGCGGTGGTCGCCTGCCTCCTGGGGGTGGGCAGCAAGGAGGTCATCGCCACCGCGCCGTTGCTCGTGCTGCTCTACGACCGGACGTTCGTGGCCGGCACGTTTCGCGCGGCCTGGCGGGCGCGGCACCGGTTGCACCTGGCGCTCGCCGCGACGTGGATCCCGCTGGCGGGACTGGTGGCGAGCACGGGTTGGAATCGCAACGGCACGGCGGGCTTCGACGTGGGGGTGAGTCCGTGGGCGTACTGGCAGACGCAGTTCGAGGCCGTGACCCGGTACCTGGCGCTGTCGGTCTGGCCGCACCCGCTCGTATTCGAATACGGGACGTTCTGGATGCGGAGCGCCGCGCAGGTGCTGCCCTACGTCCCCCCGGTCGTGCTGTTCGTGGCTCTCACGGTGTGGGCCCTGGTGCGCCGGCCGGTCATGGGCTTCCTGGGCGCCTGGATCCTGACGATCCTGTCGCCGACCAGTGTCATTCCCGGCCGCATCCAGATGATCGTGGAACACCGGATGTACCTGCCGCTCGCGGCGGTGGCGGTCCTGGCCGCGGCGGGAATCTGGCGGTTGGTCGGCCGGCGGGGACTGGTTGCACTCGTGGCAGTCGCCGTCGGACTGGGGGTGCTGACCGAGCAGCGCAACCGCACCTACCACACCGCGTTGTCCCTGTGGACCGACACCGTGGGCAAGAAGCCGGACAACGACCGCGCCCGGAACAACCTGGGCAACGCGCTGATCGAGGCGGGCCGGGTGCACCGGGCAATTGCGCAATACCGGGAGGCGCTCCGCCTCCGGCCGGCCTATCCCGAGGCGCACAGCAACCTGGGCAACGCCCTGCTGCAGGTTGGAAAGGTCAAGGAGGCGATTGCCCAATGCGAGATGGCGCTGCGGCTGGAGCCCGACTACGCCCAGGGGCACAACAACCTCGGTGACGCGCTGCTGGCCGCCGGCAAGACCGCCGACGCGGTCCGGAATTTCCGGATTGCGGTCCGGCTCCGACCGGGCGACCCAAAGATGCACTACAACCTCGGCAACGGCCTGCTGGCCCAGGGCAGAATCGCAGAGGCGATCGTCCAGTACCAGGAGGCCGAGAAGATCGGCCCGCCGGACGCCCGCACCGCCTACAATCTCGCCAACGCCTGGTTTGAGGCCGGGCAGATCGACAAGGCCGTCGCGCAATACCACGAGGCCATCCGGATCAAGCCGGGTTATGTCGACGCCTACAACAACCTGGGGACCGCGCTCCTGCAGGCGGGAAAACCGGCCGATGCCGTCGAGGCCTTTCGCGCGGCATTGCGACTGCGCCCTGACTATGCGGAGGCGGCCAACAACCTCGGTGCCGCCTATTACCAGTCGGGGCGGTACGCCGAGGCCGCGGCGGAGTTCGAAACCGCCCTGCGGTTGAAGCCGGACTACGCCGACGCCCGCAAGAACCTGGAGCGGTCGCTGGCGCAGATCAAGGCGGAGACGCGGCAGTGATCGGGGCGGGTGGCGGCCCCGGCTGGACCTTCACCAGTGCGCCTGAGCCCGCCCGGAGGTCGGGCTCCACCCATCGGGACCGCCCTGGTCGAGATTGGGGCAGCGGGTTTCGGGTCGCCCCGGTGAACGCGTGCGTCGATTCCGCCGCGCAGGGCTCGAGTCCCAGCGGGCGCAGAAATCCGCGTCAGGCGCCCAGCTTGGCCCTGGCTTCCGCGGGCACGTCGACCTTGGTGTTGCCGACGTTCTTGAACACGGTCGTGCTGATGATCTCGATGTCCCGCTCCTCGCCGTCCGGGCCAAAGGTGACGGTGCCTTGCAGGTGCAGTTGGTATTTCATCAGGCGGCCGTCCTGGAGCCAGAATTTCACCGAGCCCCTGGCGTTCTTGGGAGGCGTGATGCCGGGGCCGCGCCGGCCGAACATCAGGTGATCGGCGGCGTCCGCCGTCGTGAGTTCGCCCGAGATGACTCCGTCGGCCAGCGCCAGGGATTGGGCCTGCTTTGCCAGCTCGGCGACGTCCTCCGCCGGCAGGGTGATCTTCGCGCGGGCCATGGTCGCGCCGCGGCCGCCCTGTTCCTCGAGTTCGGCGGGTGTCATCCAACCGTCCGGGGTCTCGAACACGCGCCGGTCGTCCTTGAGCACGGTCGAGAAGGCCCGGTCGTTGAAGTGATGCGTGATCACGGTGTAGCCGCCCTTCTCCGTCTGGCCGTCGGCCGGACCGGGGGTGAAGTTGCTGTTGGGTAGCTCGACCGTGGTCGTCCAGCTGTAGCTGGGCTGGGCGAGGAGGGCGGTGGCGGCGGCCTTGACGTCGTCGGCCGGGCCGGCGTGGGCGAGGGTGGCCGCGAGGGCGGCCCCGAAACAGGACAGGGCAATGCGTTTCATGGAGGGGAGGGGGTGGACGGAGTTCGTAGACGCCGGAAGTGAATGGCGTGGTTACAGGAAAGCGCCGATCCGGGAAGATCGGCGCGGGGGGCCCGCTCAGGGAAACAGGCCCCGCTTCTGTTTGGCGTCGGCCACGCGCTGGATGCCCAGCGTCAGGGCCGCCAGCCGGCGGCTGAACTTCATCAGTTGCTTCTGGCGTTCGATGCTCGCCTTGGCGCGGTCGAGGATGTCGTGCAGCTTGGCCATCACCTCGGCGCGCGACCAGTAGTAGTTCTGCAGGTTCTGGAGCCACTCGAAGTACGAGACGATCACGCCGCCGGCGTTGCAGAGGATGTCGGGAATCACCTCGATGTCCTCCCGGCGCTCCAGGATGCGGTCGGCGGCGTTGGTGGTGGGCCCGTTGGCGGCCTCGGCGATGATGCGGCAATGCAGGCGGGCGGCGTTGGTCTCGGTGATGACCCGCTCGACGGCCGCGGGAGCGAGGACGGTGCACGGAAGCTCGAGGAGTTGTTCGTTGGAGATCTCGTCGCCGCCGTCGAAGTCCCGCAGCACGCGGTTGTACCGGACGTACTGCGCCGCCTTTCGCACGTTGATGCCGCGCGGGTGGTGGTAGGCGGCGGTGTGGTCGGAGATGGCGATGATCTTCGCGCCGTAGTCGGCGAGGGCCAGCGCCGTCTCGCAGCCGACGTTGCCGAAACCCTGAACGGCGACCGTGGCTTTCTTCACCGGGATCTTCAGGTCGTCGAGGTAGGCCTTGACAAGGTAGGCGACGCCCTGGCCGGTCGCCTCGCGGCGCCCTTCGGAGCCGCCGAGCGAGACGGGCTTGCCGGTGACGATCGCCGGCTCGACGTGTCCGACATGGTTCGAGTAGGTGTCCATCATCCACGCCATGACCTGCTCATTCGTGCCCATGTCGGGCGCGGCGATGTCGATATGGGGCGAAAGAAACGGGATCATCTCCTGCATGTAGCGCCGGGACAGCCGCTCCAGTTCCCCCGGGGAGAGGTTGAAGGGGTCGACGATCACGCCGCCCTTGGCGCCGCCAAAGGGCAGGCCCACCAGCGAGCACTTCCAGCTCATCCACATCGCCAGCGCCGCGACCTCGCCCAGGGTGACGTGCTGGTGGAAGCGCAGGCCGCCCTTGGACGGGCCGGTGGACAGGCTGTGCTGCACCCGGTAGCCCTCGAAGACGACCACGGTGCCGTTGTCGCGCAGGACGGGCAGGGCGACCGCCATGCAGCGGCGCGGATACTTGGTGCGGTCGCGGATGGCCTCCGGCAGGTTGATCGCGTCGGCCGCCTTGTCGAACTGGCGGCAGGCCATGCGGAAAACATCCGAGTCATAGAGTCGGGAAACGATCGCCTTGGACATGGGAGAGGGGGGGATCGAGGGAGGATGGGGCGACGGCCGGAGTCTGGCAA
>JBJKRV010000576.1:0-3672 GCA_046704465.1 Opitutaceae bacterium
GGCAGGGCACGCGCCTCGGTTTCGACGGGCCGAAGGGCACGTTTCCCGTCACACCGGTCCGGCGGAAGTCGCTCTTTCAGGTGCTGGGGGAAAAGGTGCTCGCGGCGGGACGGCGGTACGGACGCCCGCTGCACTGGTTCATCATGACGAGCCATGCCAACCACGCGGCGACCGAAGCCTTCTTCGCCGGGCACGGGTGCTTCGGCCTCGACCCGGCGCGGGTGCACTTCTTCCGCCAGGGCCGGATGCCGGCGGTCGATTTTTCCGGCCGCATTCTGCTCGAGTCCCCGGGGGCGATCGCCATGAGTCCGGACGGACACGGGGGCTCGTTGCGCGCCCTGGACCGCAGCGGCGCGCTGGACCTGATGGCGCGGGAGGGGATCGACACGATCAGCTATTTCCAGGTCGACAACCCGCTGGTGCGCGCCGTCGACCCCGAGTTCATCGGCTGGCACCTGCAGCGCGGGGCGGAAATGTCGGCCAAGATGGTGCCGAAGGCCTATCCCGAGGAGAAGCTCGGGCATTTCTGCCGGCGCCGCGGCCGGCTCGTGGTGATCGAGTACAGCGACCTGCCGCAGTCGTTGCAGCGCGAAATCGATCCCGCGACGGGACAGTTGCGGTACCTGGCGGGCAGCATCGCCATCCACATTCTTGACCGGGAGTTCGTGCGACGGATGGCGCGCGGCGGAGCGGGGACGGAGGCGCTGCCGTTTCACCGCGCGGACAAAAAGATTGCGACGATCGACGCGGACGGGCGTCCGCTCAAGCCGGACCGGGCGAACGGGGTCAAGTTCGAGATGTTCGTTTTCGATGCGATGCCGTCGGCCCGGAACCCGCTGGTGATCGAAACGGCGCGAGCCGACGACTTCTCACCGGTGAAGAACGCCGTGGGTGTGGACTCGCCGCAGACGGCCCGGGACGACCAGCTCCGGCAATCGGCCCGGTGGCTGGGCGCGGCGGGAGCATCGCTTCCGGTGGATGCGAGTGGCCTGCCGTCGTTTCCCGTCGAAATCTCGCCGTTGTTTGCAGCGGACGCGGCGTCGTTTGTCGAGGCGTGGGGCTCGCTCCGGCCGCCGCCGGCCGTAAGCGAGGGCCTGTATCTCGAGTGATACGATTTTGCATTTCGACCGCGGTGGCATTCAGTTTCAACCAGTCGACGTGATGAACATCCAGCAGCAAATCGCAGCCGCCGCCGAGGCCGGCCAAGTGCTCCCTTCCGCGGCCGAGAATCTCACGGCGTGGCTGTCGGCCGCCTTGCCCGCGTGGGCCATGGCGAGCATTGAGGAACTGATCGCGCAGAAGGCCTGGAGCGAGCTCAACGACCGGTTTTACCGGTACCTGGAATTCGGCACCGGTGGCATGCGGGGGCGGACCATCGGCGCCGTGGCGACGAAGGCGGAGACGGGCACGCCGGATCCGTCGGGGACGCCGGAGCACCCCGCCGTCGGCAGCAACCTGCTGAACGATTTCACCCTGGTGCGCGCCACCATCGGATTGCACCGTTACGTCCGGACGCATCTGGAACGCCACGGGCGCTACGACGTCCCGAAGCTGGTCATCGCGCATGACGTCCGCCACTTCTCCCGGCATTTTTGCGAGCTGGCGGCGTCGACCTGGACCCGGCTCGGCGGCGTCGCCTTCATCTTTTCCGGTCCGCGGTCGACCCCGCAACTGAGCTTCAGCGTGCGCTGGCTGAAGGCCCACTGCGGCGTGGTCATCACCGCCAGCCACAATCCGCCGCACGACAACGGCTTCAAGGCCTACTTCGAGGACGGGGCGCAGGTGGTCGCGCCGCACGACCAGGGAATCATCGACCAGGTCAATGCCGTGCCGCTGTCCGAGCTCGGCGTTCACCTCGCGACCGACCTCGAGCGCGTCATCCTGCTCGGGCGGGCGGCCGACGACGCCTATCTCGCGGTGGCGGCGCAGGCGGCGATCGATCCGGATGTTTTCCGCCGCTTCAAGTACCGGGTGGTCTTCACGAACATCCACGGGACAGGCGGCGTCGCCAGCGTGCCGCTGCTGGCCCACGCGGGTGTTTCCGTGTCGGAAGTCCTGGAGCAGGTCGCCTTCGATCCCCGGTTTCCGACGGTCAAGTCGCCCAATCCCGAGAACGCCGAGGCGCTGACCCTGGCCGTGGCGCTGGCGGAAAAGAACGGGGCGGAGCTGGTGCTGGCGACCGACCCGGATGGCGACCGCATGGGCTGCGCCGTCCGCGACCGCGACGGCCGGATGGTGCTGCTGACCGGGAACCAGATCGGCGCGCTGCTGGCCGACTACCGACTGACGAAATACAAGGAGCTGGGTTGGATCCCGAAGGAGGGCTCGGAGCAGGTGGCGCTGATCAAGACCTTTGTCACGACCCCCCTGCAGGACGCGGTCGGGCACAGCCACGGCGTGAAAGTGATCAACACGCTGACCGGATTCAAATGGATCGCGGCCAAGCTGCGGGGATACGAGGAGGACCTCAAGGCGGAGGTGCGGACCCACGAAGGCTACGCCCTGGATTACGATGGCACGCCGCTCGAGTCGCGCGCCCGCCTGCACCGGTGCCACGGCACGTTCTTCGCCTTCGGCACGGAGGAAAGCTACGGCTACCTGCCCAACGATTTCGTCCGCGACAAGGACGCCAACGCCGCCTGCCTGATGTTCGCGGAGCTGGGCGCGTCGGCGCGGGACCGCGGGCTGACGGTGCCCGAGTATCTCGACGAACTTTATGTCCGGCACGGCTACTTCCTCGAGGGCATGATCAACATCTACTACGAGGGGGCGTCCGGCGCCGCGAAGATTCGCCGGATCCTCGATACCTACCGCTCGGACCCGCCGAAGGCGTTTGGGGAGGTGGCGGTGACGAAGGTCGAGGATTTCGGCCGGGAGATGATCCACGATGCCGACGGCGAACGGATTCCCAAGCAGGACCTCTATTTCGTGCGGCTCGCCAACGGCTACAGCTACGCGGGGCGAGGTAGCGGCACCGAGCCGAAGATGAAGTTCTACATCTTCGCGCACGCCAAGGTGACCTCGGCCGCGGAGCTGCCGGCGGTGAAGACACGGGTGAAAGCCGAGCTCGACCAGATGAAGGCGCTCATCGAGGCCGACGCGCGCCGGCGGGCCGAGGGCGGCGCATAGGCTGCCGGCCGTCCCGACGCCTCAGGGTAACTGACGGATGCGCCGCCCGCGCCAGGCGAATGCCGGCACGGGCGGCGGCAAGATTCGGGCGGGATCCGGCAATTGGCCGCGCTTCGCGAGAATCGCGTCGATCTGGTCCATGATCGCGTTCATCCGCGCCGCCAGCGCCTGGTACGGCGCGGGCGTGGCGAGATCGACACCGGCGCGCTTGACCAGGGCGTAGGGATGGTCGGAGCCGCCGGCCTTGAGCATGGCCAGGTAGGTGTCGACCGCCCCGGGCTCGTTCCGGAGAATGCGCTCGGCGAAAGCCGAGGAGGCGGCGATCGAGGTCGCGTACTGGTAGACGTAGAAGTCGTAGTAGAAGTGGGGGATGTACGCCCACTCGATCGTCACGAGGTCGTCGATCTTCAGCACCCCTTCGGCGTCGCCGTGGTAGCGGCGCAGCAGTTCGCCGTAGATTTCGCTGAGCTTGGGTCCGGTCAGCGAGCCGCCCTTCTCCACGATCTCGTGGATCTTGAGCTCGAACTCGGCGAACATGGCCTG
>JBJKRV010000577.1:0-2715 GCA_046704465.1 Opitutaceae bacterium
GGTGGTGGGCGCCTGTTGCGCCCATGCGGATACGGCGGACATCAGGATGCAAAGCAGCGCCCCGATCCCCCGCCCGTGTAGGGATGTTAGTTGGTTGCTGGTTTTCATGGGAAGCTGGAAGCCCAAAGAACGGGAGAAACCGCGCGCGCGATCAGGGCGGCCAAAAACGGTACAGGCAGGCCGCCGGTATGGCGTCGGCGGCGGTCACGTGACGGCTGGTTGCTGGACGACCAGGCGGTCTCACGGCGGTTAGGGTAGGGGCGGCGCGAGTGCCGGACAGGCAGGGCGCCGCGTGCTGGTTGGCGTTCTCCTAGACCGGGGGCATCCGGAAGCAATCCGAAAATTCGACGCCCAAACGGCACCGGAACCGCGGCCGTTCCCGGGTTGGCGTCCGTGCAGAGGGACGAACGGAGCCGTCAGTTGGGCCCGGGCAGGAGCGGCGGGGCCGGGGCGGTCTCGTCGCCCTCGTCGGGTCCATAGATTCGATGGATGAGCTGCCTCCACTGCAACGCCTCGACCTCGTGGCGCTTCACCGCCCGGTATTCCAGATCGCCGGCGACAAAGATGAACGCAAAGAGGCAACACCCGAGCAGATTGTGCACCTCCCAGGCCATGAACACGACTCCGGCCACCGCCAGGATCTTGCCGAGCGTCGCCGCCCACCGCGTGGCCCGCAGGTAGGGCCAGCGCATGGCGAGCAGCGACCGCAGAATCCGGCCGCCATCCATGGGAAAGACGGGGATGAGATTGAAGCAACCCATGACAAGGTTCACCAGCCAGAGGCCGAACAACAGCCCGCTCCAGGTGAGGGGAACCTCGCCGCCGAGCCAGCCGGACGGAACGGCGACGAAGGGCCACAATGCCAGGACGAACGCGAAATTCACCGCCGGGCCCGCCAGGGTGATCAGGAGTTCGCGCCGGGGCTCGCGCGGGATCGAATCGAACTCCGCCATGCCGCCGATCGGCAGCAGCAGGATCCGCGACACCCCGACGCCGAACCGCCGCGCCGTCAGCGAATGGCCCAGTTCGTGCAGGACGATGCAGGTGAACAGCAGCAGGATGAAGGCGACGCTGAAACCCAGGCCCAGCCAGCCCGCGTCCGCCCAGCCCTCCCAGGCCACGTACGCCAGCAGCAGCAGGAAGGTGAAGTGCACGGCCAGGCGGATGCCGAAGACCCGGAACAAGTTAATTGACCAGCGGAGCATTTGTCCTAAGTAAGGCCCCTTCGGGCCAAACGCTAATGCATTATCGCAATAGCAGGGTTGGTCCCGCTGACGCATCATGGACGGAACCAAACCCAGCATCCTCATCATCGACGACGATTCGGAGATCCGCTACTCGTTGACGCGGGTGCTGTCGTCGCGCGATTACGACGTCGCCACGGCTGCGAGCGGCGAGGAGGGCGTCGCGGCGGTGCGCAAGAGTCCGCCCGACATCATTTTTCTCGACGTCCGCATGGGCGGCATGAGCGGCATCGAGGCGCTCCAGCACATCCGGTCCGTCAGCTCCCGGCCCCTGATCATCCTCATGACCGCGTTTGGCACCGCCCAGACGGCGATCGAGGCGATGAAATACGGCGCGTTTGATTACATCATGAAGCCGTTCGATCCGCAGCGCGTGCTGGTGCTGACGGACGGCGCGCTCCAGACGCGGGCCGACATGCATGCCGCCGGCGAGTACCGGCCCATCATCAACACGGACGATTACAAGGAGGGCATTGTCGGCAGTTCCGCCGCCATGCAGGAGGTGTTCAAGACCATCGGCCAGGTCACCGCCAGTGACGTCACGGTGATGATCACGGGCGAGAGCGGCACCGGCAAGGAACTGGTGGCGCGCAGCATCTACCAGCACAGCCATCGCGCCTCGAAGCCGTTCATCGCCGTCAATTGCGCCGCGATTCCGGAGAACCTGATCGAGAGCGAACTGTTCGGCCACGAGAAGGGTTCGTTCACCGGCGCCACCGCCCAGCGGATCGGCAAATTCGAGCTGTGCGACGGTGGCACCATCTTTCTCGACGAAATCGGCGACATGACGCTGGCGACGCAGACCAAGATCCTGCGGGTGCTGCAGGAGGGGGAAATCCAGCGCGTCGGCGGCACGGGCACGCTCAAGGTGGACGTGCGGGTGATCGCCGCCACCAACAAGGACCTGGAGGCGATGGTCCGGGACCGGACCTTTCGCGAAGACCTCTACTACCGGCTGAACGTGGTGCGGATCCGCATGCCGCCGCTGCGCGAACGCTGCGAGGACATTCCGCAGATCGTCGACTACCTGCTGCAGCGCCTCGCCCGGGACAAGAAGGCGAGGGTGACCAAGGTGTCGCCCGAGGTCCTGAGCATCCTGTTGCGGGGCCGCTGGCCGGGCAACGTGCGGGAGTTGGAGAATGTCGTCTACCGCAGCGCCGTCATCGCGCAGGGGGATACCATCCTGCCCAAGGATCTGCCGCCCGAAATCCGGGAGGCGGCCGGGAGTGGCGCGACAACGCCGGTTTCGGTCGCGCCGTCCGTTCCCGTCGCACCTTCGGCGCCGGTCGAGGCGCCCGTGCGTCCGCCCTCGCCACCGGCGGAATCCGTGAGCGTGCCGACGCCGGCCCCGGCGGAACCGCCGCCGCCGCCACCCGCTCCGGCGCCACCGGCCCCCCTCGAGCTCGCCGATGCGCTGGATCTGGTCTATGCGCGGTTGAAGGCGGAGGGATCGGAGCCCGTACTGGTCCGC
>JBJKRV010000578.1:0-11047 GCA_046704465.1 Opitutaceae bacterium
CCGAAGGGCGGCGACGCCGGCCTCATCCTTCGGCGGAAAGAATTCCAGCGAACGGAGCGGGCGCCCTTGGGCCAGGAGTTCGGCGATGGTCAGATCGGGATCCATTAACATATCAACGGATACGGATTCGATGATATGTGTAAAGGGCAGAATCTACGGACCGCGATGTGGGCGGCGGCAGCCTTCGCAGCGACCCGGGCCGGGCTACAACGTGGCCGGTGGCGAGGCGGGCGTCTGCGCCCTGAGGTCGACCGATGCCGACTCCAAACCATCCGCGCGTGCCGTCAGACGGATTTCGCCGCTCGCGCGCGTCGCTTGGACGATGATCTGGGCCAGGCCGTTGAAGGCGCTGCGCTGCCAGTGCACCGGCGCCGGCGGGGCGATGACCCGGTAGGCCACGCCCTTGGCCAGTCCGCCGGTGGCGCTGTAGGTTCGCATCGCGACGGCGACGGTGTTTTCGCCCGGGTGCAGGAAATCCTTCGCGTCGAACACCGCGGGATGCGGATCGTTCGATCCGGCCAGCCGCCGGCCGTTCAGGTAAATCGAGGCATCCCCGTCGATTCGGCCGAACCACAATTGAATCGCGGGTTGCGCCAATTGCTCCGCGGTGATCGTGAACCGGGCGCGGAAGACGCCGCTCTCCCGGTTGGCGAGGGGCTCCTGTCCGGCGTTGACGTCGACCGGGGCCCAGTGGGCATCATCGAAGTGTTCGCTTTCCTCCGGCAGGTTGGGGGCATACGCGTCCGCGACCCGGTGCCAGCGCCAGGATTCGATCGGAATGGTGCGAAACGTGGGTCCGGAGACAAAAACGTCGGGCTCATGGCAGCTGGGATTGCCATTGCCGACACCAATGATGCGGGCCGGACCTTCCAGTGAGAAATGCACCGGGTTGTCGGCCGTCGGCACAATCCGGCCCTCGCGGTCGGTGACGGCTACCGTGATGATGGAGATGTCGCGGTCATCAGCCGCGATCGACGTGCGGTCCGGGGTCAGGCGGACCACCGCGGCCGGCCCGGTCGTCTGCACCTGGGTCTCCGCCACGAGCTTTCCGCCGCGGTAGCCCTGGGCGGACAGGGTGCCGGGCTCGTACGGCACCGACCATTTCAGCTCGGAATCGTGCGGCATCTGCTTTCGCCCGAGGCTCCGGCCGTTGAGGAAGAGCTCGACTTCGTCGCAGTTGCTCAGGGCCCGGACATCGACCGGCTGGCCCTCGCGTCCGGCCCAGTTCCAGTGCGGCAGCAAATGCAGCACGGGCCGGTCGGTCCACCACGACTGGTAGTACCAGAAGTTGTCCTTGGGAAAACCGCAGGTGTCGAGAATGCCGTACTGGGTGCTGATGCACGGCCAGGCGTAGGGCACGGGCTCGCCGCGGTAGTCGAAGCCGGTCCAGACGAAGCCGCCCGACAGCCAGGGGCGGGGAGCGAAGAAGCTCCACCATTGCTCGGCGGTGTTGGACCAGGACGCGACATTGTCGTCATAGGCGCTCATGAAGCCGCGTTTCGAATCGTTGGCATAGATGCCGCGGGTGCCGAGGGTGCTGCCCTGCTCGCTGCCGACGTTCGGCTGCTTCGGATGCGCCGCGTGGTAGGCGTCCATCCGGTCCACGCCGATGCGATAACTCCAGCCGCGGACCTCGATGACCGAGTTGATCGGATCGAACTCGTTGCCGAGCGTCGAATTGTAGGTGATCGGCCGCGTGGGATCGAGCCGCCGGATGAGCGACTGCATCGTCGCCGCGACCTGCCCGCCGATCGGGTTGCTCTGGGCTGAGAATTCCTCGTTGCCGAGCGACCAGATGACCACGCTCGGATGATTGCGGTCGCGGCGCACCTGCTCGGTCAGGAGTCCGAGGTGATAGGCGTCGGCCCCCATCAGCCGGTTTTCGTCCATCACCAGCATGCCGAGGCGGTCGCACGCCTCGAGCAACTCCGGGGCGGGCGGGTTGTGCGCCGTGCGCCAGGCATTCGACCCCATGGCCTTCAGCGCGGCCACGCGGAAGTAGCGCAGCCGGTCCGGCATCGCCGTACCGACGCCGGCATGGTCCTGGTGATTGCAGGTGCCCTTGAGCACGTAGGGCTTGCCGTTGAGCAGGAAGCCGCGATCCGCATCGAAGGCCACGGTGCGGATGCCGTACTCGGTCGTCATCCGGTCGACGACCCGGCCGCCGCTGGTGACCGTGGTGACGAGGTGGTAGAGCCGGGGCGTCTCCGGGGACCAGAGTTCCGGCGACTCGACCCGGGCCGTGGCGCGGGCGGTCAGGCTCGACTCGGCGGCAACGCTCCCGGATTGCCGGGCGGTGGCCACGGTGCGGCCCGAGGGATCGGTGACGTCCCAGGTGACGTCGGCCTCGGTGCCGGTCGGCTGCCGGTTCACGAGTCGGGTTTGAAAATGCAGCGCGGCCGGCCCCACCGGGACGTTGCCGGGAAACACGCTGTAAACGAAGACGCCGTCGGGGGCGATGGCGAGGGGGGCGGTCTTCACCAGCCAGACGTGCCGGTAGATGCCCGCGCCCTCGTAGAACCAGCCTTCGGTCTGGGACGCGTCGACCCGGACGGCCACGACGTTGTCGCCGCCGCAGCGGGCGAGGTCGGTGATGTCGAAGCGAAAGCTGTTGTAGCCGCCCTCGTGGTGTCCGGCGAACCATCCGTTCACGAACACGGTGCAGTCGCGGAAGACGCCGTCGAACACGAGCCAGAGGCGCTGGCCGGCGACAGCGGCGGGCAGGGCGAACGTGCGGCGGTACCAACCGATGTTGTTCTGCGGAAAGCCGTCGCCGAGCGGCTTGAAGCCATGGGACTCGTCGGCCGCGGAGTCGAAGGGCAGTTCGACCGCCCAATCGTGCGGCAGGTTGACGGTTCGCCACGTGGCGTCGCTGAAGGTGGTGCTGGCCGGTCCGATGCCGGAGCCGGCCTTGGCGAGGTTCTGCCCGGAGCCCCAGGCATTGCCGAGATGGAAGCGCCAGCCAAAGTCCAGGGACAGGCGTTCGCGCGGGGCGGTGTCGGCGGCGCGGGTGACGGCGCTGGCCGTCGCGAGCAGCAGCAGGGTGACACAGGTGCGGAGCATGGATTTCATGGTGGAAAGCATGGAAACGGGGGAGTGGAGCGCACGGCTGCGCGCCGCGGCGGGTGGGGGAGCTGCCCAAAGGGTCATCCGGCCTGCGCCCCGGCCGGCGCGTCCGCGGCGGGGCCGCCGACATGAATTTCGAACACGCAGCGTTTGCCGCCGCGCAGGACGGACTCCTTCAGCACGACCTGGACGGGCCTTTGCAGCAGGGTCTCCCAAGTGTGCTGCTGCCAGCCCAGGGAGCAGTTGCAGGCCACTTCGGGCGTGTGGCTCAGGCGGCTGATGAGCGGGCAGAAGCAGTCGGTCCGTTCGTCGGAGGCCATCGTGATCAGGCCCCGATCCCAGTCGTAGGTAATGTTGTCGCCGGAAACGCCCTTCCGCACGGCTTCGCGGTAGCCTTCGAGGTTGCTTCGGAACCTGATCGTCGTCCCGTCGCCCAGCCCCGAGCAGAAGGAGCCAAGGGCAAACAGGGTTTCCTCCAGCGCCTTTGCGTCCAGGCGTTCCGCGAGGATCTCCAGCAGCCGCGCATAGCGTTGCTTGACGAACCGCAGGCGCCAGTCTTCCGGCGGCTTGGTCTCCCCCGCGGCGAGGGCGGCCGATGGCGCGAAGGCGGCGGCGGCGCAGGCGCACGCGCAATGGCGGAGGAAATCCATTCGATTGATGGCCGTGGCTTTCATGAAGCTGGAAATGGATTTGACGGGGGCATGCCGGTCCGCCGTCGGGGTCGCGCTGCAATCAGCGTTGCAGCCAACCATTTTGTTATCACAACTTCGGACGGCCGTCCATGGATGGTTTCCCCAAAAACCTTCGCGAAATCCACGCGCTGGGCCCGACGACGCGGGAGTGGCTGGTGCGCGGGGCGCAGGTGCCGGCGTTCGAGCGGACGCAGATGCGCGTCGCCGGCTTCACCGATGCCGGCCGTGGCTATGCGTTCGTGCGCCACGCGCCGGTCTTCAGCCAGATCCTGGCCTGCACCGGAGGCGAGGGCGCGGTGCTGGCGGATGGTCGCTGGCAGCGCTGCCCGGCGGGACACGCCTATGTGACGGCTCCACGCACGCTCTGCGCCTACCACGCCCGGCCACGGGGCCGGTGGCAGGTGTGTTGGGTGCTCTATGAAGAGGCGCTGCCGGTACCGACCTTGGCGACGGGGGCGCCGCCGCGTTTGTTGCGGTGCGATGCCACGGGCTTGAACCTGGCGATCCAGGGGCTGTACCACGAGGTCGGCCGGACGGGCGGCCCGGAGGCGGTCGAGCTCTGGGCGGCGCTCGTGCACCGCGAGGCCATGCGGATGCTAAAGGCCGACGGAGGCGAGTCCAGACTGGGACCGCTGTGGTCGGCCGTGCAACGCGATCTCGGCGGCAATTGGAGCTTGGATCGGATGGCCCACGCGGCCGGCATGAGCCAGGAGTCGCTGCGGCGTCTCTGCCTGCGCCAGACAGGCCGGCCCCCGCGGGCGCATCTCACGGGCCTGCGAATGAACGCGGCGGCCGACCTGCTTTGCCACACCGGGGAAAAAATCGCTTCGGTGGCAGGCCGCGTGGGCTATGGGGACGCCTTTGCCTTCAGCACGGCCTTCAAGCGGGCCATGGGCCGGTCGCCAAAGCAATTCCGCGCCGCCAGCCGGCTGGCGGGGGCACGGTGCGGGCAGGGGGAACATGCGGTGCTTTGACCATATCGACCTGCGGGTCGTCGACCGCGACGAGGCCCGGCGATTCTACCGGCGGATTGGACCGTTGCCGGGCTTTCCTCACGAGGAGGACGGTCCGGAATGGACCTGTTACTGCTCAGTCCCACCGCCGGCCACCGCGAATACCTCGCGATCACCGAGGATCGCGCCCACCGGCCGAGCCGGAACTGCCACGCGCTTTGGGCCGCTTCCCGCGAGGTGGTCGACCGAGTCGCGGACGGACTGCGCGCGGCCGGGGTCCCGGCGCTTGAGGGACCGGGCATGTTTTACCGGGGGCACTATGCCGTGTATTTTGAAGATCCGTCCGGCAACCGGCTCGAGGTCTGCCATCGCGATTACTCGCACGCGTTCGATCCGCGGATTGAGCCGGGCTCGAGCGGATCAAAAAATAGCGTTTCCGGCGATCCGCGCCTGTAGGCCCGCCCGGCCGCCTTCGCCGGGCTGCGTGCGATGTTTTTCGGAGCAACCGGCGAGGCTTCGGCGCCCTCGCAAGAACACGGTTGCCCGCCACCGTCCCGTGTCCGCGGGACGACGGCGGGTGGGCGGGCAAACCGGCCGACGGCCGGGTCTACAGCGGCCACGAATCAATTAAATCCCCTCTGGGGTAGTGTCGATTGACATCGACCCATCGCGGTAGCCGGGGTCGCCGCCCCCGGCGTTTCGCAGGTTTCCGGCCTCAGCGAGGCGGCTACAGGATTCGGGATGCCTATCGAATTCGAAACTGCTCCAGCTGGGGAGGGCGACGGATCAAGCACGACAGCCTCAGCCGGCCGCGGCGTCGGTCACGTGGATCACGAACGAACAGCGCCGCCCGCCCCTCAGCACCGACTCCGTCAACTTCGCCTCCACTTTGCGTCCCGTCACGACTTCGAAGGCGCGCCGGTTCCATCCCAAGGAGCACTCGCAGGCCGATTTCGGCGTGTAGCGTCCGTCGATCAGCGGGCAAAAGCATTCCTTGGTTTCGGGGCCCATGATCGTGATGATGCCGCGGCCCGGGTCGTGGCTGATCGCCCAGTTCCACTCCTGCGCCACCGCGCGAAGAAAGCCTTTGAGATCGCCCGCGTGCTTCGTCACGACCTCGGCGGTCGTGGCACAGAACTCGCCCTGCTGTTGCAGGACCTCGCCCAGGGTCCGGCTTCCCATCCGGTCGTCCAGGTTCTTCAGCATCCTGGCGTAACGGCGTTTGGTGAACTGAATGCGCCAGTCCTCGGGCTTGGGCGCTTCGGGCGGCGGAGATTCCGCGGCGAGCGGGGGGCTGAACATGGCACAGGCACAGAAGCTGCAGGCGCAGCTTTGCAGGAATTCCTTGCGGTTCATGACGGGTGACGGGGTTGAGCTGGATGCCGGAAGGCTCCGGCGGAATGCGGGTGGCCCCACCTCCGGAACCGGCATGAACCATAACATCGCGGCCGGGTGAATCCCTTCACCGATTTCGGCGGACGCCGGCGATCGGACGCAGACGCGCCGACCCACGCCGCCGGGCCCGGCATAAGTCACCGGACCCACATTCGCCGGCAGGCGGAGCCCTTACGCCTTGGCCGGTGCCTTCGTGGTCTTGGTGGCCTTGTGACTTGACGCTGTCGGCGCCGGTTTGGAACCGGTCTTCTTGGACGCCGCCGGCGCCGCCGGGACCGCCTCGAAGAGGGCCGCTTCGTCCTTGGGCAGACTGGTGTAATTCCAATCGTACACCTGAAACGCGCGGCGCTTCATCAGCGCATTGATCGGCGCCTTGGGATTGGAGTCCTGGACGAAGGCGTAGACCGGACCCGCGGGAATGGTCTTTTCAGCCGGTTTGGCTTCCTTCGGCTTGGCCTTGGCGCCGGCCTTGGCGGCCTCCGGCTTCGGCTTGGCCGCAGTCTTGGCGGGGGGCTCCGGAACCTTCTTCTCGGGTTTGCGACCGAGTGCGATCGTCACGACCTGGTGCTTGAACGTCGTGAGCGTGACGGTGCGGGCGTGGGCCCGGGCCGCGCTGACCTCGGGGTCGGTCAGTCCGCTCGTCTTCTCAAACCGCAGCGAAGTGAGCGAGCTCAACAGATCCGTGATGGCATCCGCCTTGACTTGGTGGCCGGCGGGTGTCTGCGCCGACACCCACGGGGCGCTGGCTTTCGGCCGGCTGACGGTGACCGATTTTCCCGCGGCGAATCCGATGTCGACGGCCGCAATGTCGTGGGACTTCAGGTTGACCAGCAGGGAATCGGCCCAGTTCTTCGGATCGGTGTCGAGGTAGACGTTGAGGTTGGCCAGATAGGCCCTGGTCTCTTTCCCGTACTTGACGAACCGGCCGCCGCTGTCGGCCTCCTTGCCCAGGGTCAACTCCCAGAGGTCCTTGCCCTGGCCGTCAAACAGCGTGACCGAAGTGTGTTTGAAATCGAGCCGGGCCATGACGTCCGGGCGGCGGGTGACCAGGCGCTGGATCTTGGTGCTTGTGAGGTCGCCGGTGAAGCGGCTGAGCTTGGAGAAATCGACCGGCAGGTCGTAATAGGAGGAATCCGTCCATTTCCCGTCCGGCTGTTTTGTCAGGACGACGGTCTTGCTGCCGTCGGTGAGGCGGATCTTCGCGGCAGCCGCGAGGGTCTTCGTGGCCAGCAGGTCGTGGCCCACCCGGGGATCGGGCGGCGGTCCGGCCGGCGGACGCTGCAGGTACCAGGCGAGGACGGACAGGACGGCGAGGACGGCGACAGTGATGGCAAGCGGTTTCGGTTTCATCGCGGGACGGGCCGGAGGGCGTCAGGCCGTCGGCTGCTTGCGGCGGCGGAAGTAGAACCACACGCCAAAGAGCGCGACCAGAAGGGGGGTGGAGAAGAGGTTGAGCATGAGGAGCCGGTTCTCGAGGGCCTCGATGCCCTCGCGCAGTGTCCGTTGAATCTTCCGGCGCTCGGTGCGGAATTTGGCCTGTTGCGCCCGCAGGGCCTCGATCGCCTTGGTCATTTGCGGGGTCGCGACCAGTTCGCCGCTGCTGGACTTCTTGCCCTCGAGGGTCGAGAGCTGGCTCTGCACCTGGCGCAGGTTGTCCTCCAGGGCGTCGAGCTGCTGCTGGTACTTCTGCTGGGCGACGACCTCCATGTTGTGGACGACCGTGAACGGGCGCAGCGACACCCCCTTGCCGCGGATGGAGATCAGGTCCGGGGAACCGGAGAGGAAGTCCATCGCGTTGCCCGCGAACATGAGATTGTCGTTCAGGGGTTCGGCGGCCGAGACGCCGAGGAAATTGAGTTTGCGCACGCTGTACTCGTCCAGCAGCCAGTCGGTGTCGGCGACGACGATCAGGGTGGATTTGGTCTTCGATTCCTGCAGGCCGGGCGGCGCCGTCCTGGTGGCGGATGAGGCGGAGCCCTTCTTGGCCGCGCCGGATTTTCCGGCCGGCGGGCCGTCGGGAAACGCGGTGTGGAACCGGCCCTGGATCAGCGCGGCGAGCACCTTCGGCCCCGTGGGCTTGATGTCGCCCGCGAGCTTTTCCGGCGACATCGCGCTGAGCATGACGGACGGAATCACGCCGCTCTGGGCGGAAGAGGTGATCAGCGGCGTGAACGTCAGCCCCTTGGCGCCGGGTTGGAGCGAGAGGCTGCCGGACTCGACCATGAGCATCGATTGCAGCTCGCTGGTCGGCAGGGCGGTGGCGTTGAAGGACTGGGCGGGCAGGTCGAGCCAGACCGGATAGCGGACGATGTTGCCGAGGGAGATCTGGACGGAGGCGGCGTTGTCCAGGTCGCCCACCACCTCGTCGGGATCATAATTGATGTCCCAGGCCTTGAAGAGCCGGGGCAGGTCGCTCGAGACGTTGTTCGCCGCGCCGCCCATCATCGCCATCCGGTTCTCGTGGGTGCGGAAATAGCGCGACGAGGGATCGACCGCGATGAAAACAGGCTTCCCCGACAGGAGGAACTGGTCGATGGCATACTCGAGCTTCGGGGAGAGGTGCTCCGGCTGGATGATGGCCAGCACGTCGAGATCGTCGGGCAGCGTGCTGGCCGTCGGATCGACGGTCACGAGGTCGTAGGTCTTCTGCCACTGGTCGACCACGTATTGGTTCTGGGGCATCTGGCCGCTCTGCATGGCCATGTAGTTCATCTGGCCCTGCAGCGGCAGGCTGGTGAGCAGGCCGAGTTTCGGCCGGGTCACCTGCTGGACCTGGTAAAGCAGCTGGGAGATGTCGTATTCGAGGAAACGCTCCCGATCGATCGTGAACGCCGGAATCACCTTCTGGTGGTCCGCCTGGATGGCGACCAGGCCGAAATAGAACTTCTGATTGGAGTCGGGCCAGATCTGGGGCTTGACGCCGGCGGCCGTCGCCGCGTCCTCCTGCGCCGTGTCCGGCTTCGGGTCGATGACCTTCAGGACGATCTTGCCGTCGCCGGCGCGGACGTACTGCCGCAGCATTTCGAGGACGCGGTTCGCGTAGTCCTTGAGCGCGATCGGCAGCGTGTTGATGCTGCGGGAAAAGTAGAAATCGAACTCCACCGGCTCCTCGATCTTGGCGATCAGGGCCTTCGAGCCGTGGGACAGCGTGTAGATCTTCCCGGCGGTGGCATCGATGCGGAACGGCACCGAGGACGCGAGGTAGTTGGCGAGGATCAGCGCGACGAACAACAGGACGACGGAAAGGAGCTTGGAACCGGATTTCATCGATCGGGCGGAAAGGGGGGCGGGATCAACGTTCGAGGGCCAGGACGTTCAGACAGAGGCAGAAGCCGGCCAGCGAGAGGACGAACATGACATCCTTGGGGTCGATGACGCCGCGGATGAATCCGTCAAAGTGCGTCTTGAAGCTGAAACTGGACACGGCGTCCACCAGCCACGCCGGCAGGCCGAGGTAGCCGCCGAGGAAATCCGTGAAGACGCTCCAGCCGAGCAGGACCAGGATGAAGCACACAAAGACGCTGATCACGAAGCTGATCACCTGGTTCTTCGTGAAGGAGGAGGTCAGCGCGCAGACGCCGAGGTAGGCCCCCGCCATCAGCATGCTGCCGAGGTAGCCGCACAGCAGCACGCCCCAGTCCGGGCTGCCGAGATACCCCACCGTCAGGGCCATTGGAAAGCTCAGCGCGACCGCGAGGCAGAGAAACGCCCACGCCGCGAGAAACTTGGCCAGCACCGCCTCGAAGGTCGTGACCGGCAGCGTGAACAGGAGCTCGATCGTGCCGGAGCGCCGCTCCTCCGACCACAGCCGCATCCCGACCGCGGGAACGAAGGCCACAAACAGCCAGGGCAGGAAGGTGAAGTAGCTCTGGAGGCTCGCGATGTCGGCGTCAAAGAAACCGCCGAGAAAGAACGCGCAGCCCAACGAGGCCATCAGGAAGACGATGAGAAAAACGTAGGCAACCGGGGATCTGAAATAGCCGAGAAACTCGCGTTTGAAGACAGGCGGGATTTGGGACATGGAGCGGTGGGCAAAAACGAAAGACGCCGGCGGCCGGACGGCCGCCCGGCGGGGCGCATCAGGAATCGGTGGTCGTCAGGCTGCGAAAGATCTCGTCCAGGCGGGCGCCGTCGTGGCGGGCGCGGAGCTGATCCGGGGTGTCGTCGACGACCACCTGGCCGCGGGAGATGATGATGATCCGGGTGCAGATCGCCTCGACCTCCTCGAGGATGTGGGTCGAGAGCACCACCGTCTTTTCATTCGCCATCTGGCGGATGATCGTGCGCACCTCGTGCTTTTGGTTCGGGTCGAGCCCGTCGGTCGGCTCGTCCAGCACCAGGACCGGCGGGTCGTGCAGCAGCGCCTGGGCGAAGCCCACCCGCTGCTTGAAGCCCTTCGACAGGGTCTCGATCGACTGGCTGCGGACGCGCGCGAGATGGCAGAGATTGACGACGCGGTCGACCTGCAGCCGCTGGGCGGCGGCGTCGCGAAAGCCCCGCGTCTCGGCAATGAAGCGCAGGAACTCGTCCACGGTCATCTCCGGATAGGCCGGGGCGTTCTCCGGCAGGTAGCCGATGAGGCGCTTGACCGCGACCGGCTCGGCGGTCACGTCGTGTCCGTCGACGATGGCGGTGCCGGCGGTGGGCCGCAGGTAGCCCGTGATGATCTTCATCGTCGTGGACTTGCCGGCGCCCTTGGGGCCGAGAAATCCGAGGATGTCGCCGCGCTGGACCGTGAAGGAGACGCCGTTGACCGCCCGCAGGGCGCCGTAATCTTTGACCAGTCCTTTGACTTCAATCATGTGCGATCCGAAAGGGAAAGAAAGAAACCCGAGACGTTGGGAAAACAAGGGGCGCCGAAAGTTCCCTGGCCCGGAATGGGGGCGCGCGCTTTTTTTTTATAGGAGAAAAAGCCCCAAACGGATCTGGAAAAAATTGTGG
>JBJKRV010000579.1:0-3213 GCA_046704465.1 Opitutaceae bacterium
ACCGTGAGCTGCACGCTGGACAATATCGCAAGTGTCGGCCGCCTGCTGCGCATCACCGCAGCCTCGGGCCCGCAGCAGGCCTCGGTCCGCGTGCGGCGCGCCTCGTCCAACGACCTGGCGGCGGCGCTGATGCTGGGCGTGGATCAGGGCGGCGTCGAACCGGTGCGCTGGAGCAATTTCCGCCCCGCCTGCACCGGAACCTTCTTCTCGTTCGGCGCCGCGGGCGCAGTGGACAACCTCAACGCCATCTCCGCGCTCCTGCAGAACGCCATCACCGCGATCACGATCGACGGCGTGGCGGTCCCGCTCAACGCGGCGCCCTACAACCTGGTGACCACGGCCGCCGGTGACGCGTGGTACCGCGACAACGCGGGCGCCACGAGTCCCAGCGGCAACAACGACGGCGTGCGCGAGAAGCTCCGGATCATCGCCAACGCGATCAGCAACACCGCCGCCCTGCCCTACAAGGCGGCCGTCTATGGCCAGCATCTCGCCATCCTCGCCCAGGACGGCACGCTCAACAAGACCCCGACCGGCGTCAGCACCGGCGTGGCCGCCTTCGACAGCGCCCTGGTGCTCAACGTCCGCCAATACACGCTCGGCACGGCCGGCACCGGCACGTTCAGCTCCACCGGCGGCGCCGGCACCGATGGCAGCGCGCCCGGCCTGCAGGAGTACATGGGCGACCCGGTGCACAAGACCGGATTCTACGCCCTCGACACCGTCGACCTCTTCAACCTGATGGTGCTGCCGACCGACCACGATCTCACCGAGGCCACCCGCCTCACCTTCTGGGGACCGGCGAGCATCTACTGCCAGTCCCGACGCGCCTTCCTGGTGATCGATGCGCCGGAGAGTTGGAGCAACGGGACGCTGCCCGCGATCGTCAACGACACCAGCAAGGTCAACGACCTGCGCAACCTGGTCATCAAGGACTACTCGGGCGTCTTTTATCCCCGCCTGAAATACACCGACCCGTCCGGCGTCGTGCGCCTGATCGGGGCGTCCGGCGCCATTGCCGGCGTCATGGCCCGCATCGACGCCAGCCGCGGCGTCTGGAAGGCGCCCGCCGGCACCGAGGCGGACCTGCGGGGACTGGCCGGCCTGGAAGTCAAGTTGACCGACCTGGAGAACGGCGTCCTCAACAAACTCGGCGTCAACTGCCAGCGCGTCTTTCCCACCGGCTTCGTGAGCTGGGGCGCCCGGACGATGGACGGCTCGGACGATTCGGGATCCGACTGGAAATACATCCCCATCCGGCGGTTCGCCCTGATGATCGAGGAGTCGCTTTATCGCGGCACGCAATGGGCCGTGTTCGAGCCGAACGATGAGCCGCTTTGGGCGCGACTGCGCCTCAATGTCGGCGTCTTCATGACGGGCCTCTTTCGCCAGGGCGCCTTCCAGGGCTCGACGCCGGACCAGGCATTTTACGTCAAGTGCGACAGCGAGACCACGACCCAGGCGGATCGCAACCTCGGCATCGTCAACATCGAGGTCGGTTTCGCTCCCCTGAAACCCGCCGAGTTCGTGGTCATCACCATCCGGCAGATGGCCGGCAACCTCAGCTAACTTTCAACCGGAGATCTTCCCATGGCCACGGGTTTCGTTGTCAACGCCCACCGCGTCGACCCCTACAAGAACTTCAAGTTTCGCGTCCTGTGGGACGGCAAGACCGTCCTCGGCGTGAGCAAGGTCAGCTCCCTCAAACGCACCACCGAACTCGTCAAGCATCGCGAGGGCGGCGAGAATTCCACCGATCACAAGTCGCCCGGCCGCACCTCCTACGATGCCGTCACGATGGAACGGGGCATCACGCAGGACGCGGAGTTCGAGAAGTGGGCCAACCTCGTGCATCCCTACGGCGGCGACGCCAGCATGGACCTGGTGAACTACAAGAAGGAGCTCACCCTCGAGATGCTGAACGAGCGCGGCCAGGTGGCGAAGCGCTACTTTCTGCACAACTGCTGGGTCAGCGAATTCGCCGCCCTCCCCGACCTGGACGCCAACGCCAACGCGGTCGCGATCGAACACATCAAGATCGAGTTGGAGGGCTGGGAGCGCGACCTGGCCACGAAGGAACCGGACGAGAGCGGTCCCGTCCCGGCCGCGCCCTGAGTTCGCGCCGTTTCGCCCGTCATGCCCGCCTCTGCCAGCAGCGCGGAATTCTTCACCACGCCCGGCCGCGTCCCCGCGCGGTTCACGGTCTGCACCGGCGACCGCGAACGCGCGCTGCTGGAGTGCGACTTCGCGTCGGACGACCGCCCGGCCCTGGTGACCGCCCTGCTGGCGGCGTTCCTGGCGAATGCGGATGGGGCGCCCTGCGAAACGCTCGAGCTGTGGAACCTGCCGCTCAGCACGCGCGACCTGGCCTTGGTGCACGTGGCGGCGGCGATCGACGGCACGGACACGCTCGATCTGGCCTGGCGCTGCCCGCGGGCGGACTGCCGCGAGGATCTGGAGGTGTCCCTGACGCTGGCCTCGATCGACGCGCTGCATGAACAACGGGCCGGAAAGGACACCCTCACCGTGCCGGGGCCCGACGGAAGCGCACTGACGGTGCGGCGGCCCACCGGCGACGATCTGCGTCACTGGCGTGCCATGGGCGCAGCGGACGAGACCGCGGTGCGGCACCGTATGCTCCGGGAGCTCTGCGTGGCGGGCACCCCAACGGACGACGCGCCCGCGCTCGACGAGGCGTTGGAGACGTTTGATCCGCTGATGACCCTGACGCTGTCCGCGGCGTGTCCCGCCTGCGGGCACAGCGCGGAGCATCCGTTGGACCTGGAGGCGTTTGCCCTGGCGCGCCTGCACGAGCACCAGGACCGGCTGGTGCGCGAGATTCATCAACTGGCTCGCGCCTACGGCTGGTCGGAAGCGGAGGTTCTGGCCGTGCCGAGGGCGCGGCGGGCTCGGTACCTGGAGCTGGTGCAATCGGAGTTCGCCTGATGAGTCGCTACTTTCAACAGTTGGTGCGGCGCGCCAGACCGCAGCCGGCGATGCCCGCCGCGAGAACGACCGTGGGCCCCGGCCCCGCGCCGCACGGCGGCCTGGTGGAAGAGATCGTCGAGCGGGTGGCCGAACCGCCCGCGCCGCCCGCCCCGGTCGCAGGTACCCGGCCTGAAAGCCGCGAGCCGGCCGCAATGCCGCCGGCCCCCGCCGGGAGCACCGGCAACGATTCCGCCTCCCGGGCGCTCGCGCCTTCACCGTCCGCTC